>DASPJL010000180.1:0-43689 GCA_035628645.1 Cytophagales bacterium
CTGTAGGTGAAATTAGTATAACTAAGGCCTGTGCCGAAGTGCTTTAAAGCAACAGGATTTTCTATCTCGTGAGCCAACACTACTTCACTTGATTTATGATTATGCGGCAGTAACCTGTTGGTAGCGATAGGATAATTAAAACTCATTTTACCGCTTGGATTTACTTTTCCGCTTATAATTTCAGCTATAGCTTGAGCACCTTCAAATCCAGGCCAACCTGCAAATAAAACAGCATTTGATTTTTTATAAACATCAGTAATAATTCTCGGGCGGCCACTTATCATCACGATAACAACAGGTTTTCCGGTTGACTGCGCGGCTTCGATTACTTCAATCTGCTCTTTTGGCAAGCTCAGGTCATGTAAACTTCCAAAACCTTCGGAATATGGCAATTCTCCAACCGCAACAACGATTACATCCGCTGTAGCAGCTTTTGATTTAATATCACTGATATTATTGGCAAGATTTACCTTGGCGCCTGAAAATTCCTTTTGCAAAGCAGTGTAGACAGTAAGCATATCTTTAGGATAAAGGGTTTCATCGCTGGTCATCCAGCGAAGGGTCCATCCACCGCCTAATGCACTTTTTGAGTTTGCCAAAGGGCCGGCTACCAATATATTCTTTGCTTTTTCGGGCAGCAAAGGAAGAGTATTTTCGTTTTTCATTAATACAATTGACTCCTGAGCAACTGCGAGGGCCTTTGCCTTGTGTTCCGGTGATCCTATTTTATCAAACCTGTCGTTCCTTGGATATGGATTTTCAAACAATCCGATCTCCATTTTCATTCTTAAAATACGGGCAACAGAAAGATCTATCCTATCCTCAGTTATTCTTCCTTCTTTTGCCAATGCCTTCAGATGATCACAGAAATCCACGGTATAAGGCGTCATAGCCATGTCCACTCCAGCCATTATAGCAATATAAGTTGCTTCTTTTTCATTCGTTGCCGTCTTATGATTTCGATATAAACGAATAATATCTTCCCAGTCTGTAACTGCCACACCTTTAAAGTTCAACTCATCTCTCAGCAATTCTGTTAAAAGTCTGTGAGAAGCGTGAACCGGCTCCCCATTCACTTCCCCGCTGTTGATCATTATTGACTTTACTCCTGCTTCGATAGCGGCTTTAAAAGGAGGAACAAAAATTTCATATAAAGTCTGATCTGAGATCTCTGCGGGGGTACGATCCCAACCGCTTTTCGGATCAGAATAACCTAAAAAATGTTTCGCACTAGCGGCAATTTTATAAGGCTCAATATCCTTTTCGTTTTGTATGGCTTTGGTATAAATGCTTCCCATAGTCGCTACCTGGTATGGGCTTTCTCCAAGCGTTTCATAAAAACGCCCCCAAAGAGGTGTTCTGGCAACATCAAGTACCGGTCCGAAAATCCACTGATGACCCACGTCGGCTGCTTCCACTGCTGTAACGTGTGCCATATCTGCAGGAAATTGGTTATTAAAAGTTGCTGCCATATTTATAGCATGGGGGAAGATGGTCGCATTTTCAATGTAATTAGGTCCATGCATATGATCAATCCCATAGATAATCGGAATTTTAAGACGCGAAACCTTCATGTTGTATTCCTGCAGGTCTTTATAAAACTCATACCAGGTTTGAGCCGGTACCGCTATTCCATTAAGAAAGGAACCTACGTGATACTTCCTAAGCATTTTCCCAAGCTTAGTAGTGTCCACCTTAATCTCTATACTTAAATCGGTACCAGCGCCCCAGTTGGCGTTCGTTACAATTTCAGAATTGTTCACTTGCGTCATCTGGCCGATTTTCTCCTCTAAGGTCATCTTAGATAAAAGATCGTCTATTCTTTTCTCAATAGCTTCATTACTGGTCCTTTCATTTTGTCGCCTTTGAGCATCAGTAACTTGCCCGGCACCGTCTTTGGTCTTGCCCATAGTGAGGCAACCAAAAAGCGCCAAAACTCCTAAGAATAATGTGAGGAGTGTAGTTAAATTTTTTTTCATAATTGGTGATTCTATTCAGGGGGCTAAAAAAAGTAGAATTTTAATTCATATCAAAAAAAAATCGAGGACTTTTCTAGGTATAAATAGGCATTTTTTATGAAATATTTGCGTGGGCGCAGAACATTTAATATTTGTGAGACGGATGAAGCAAGGAATTACAAAAATCAGTTCAGTATTATCAACTTTTTATTAAAATTCCCCATCCATGATTTAATGATTACTTGATATAATCCATTAGACAATACGGATAAATCTAACCGCATTTGATTTCTGTTTAAAATTCTGTCTTTTAGCCCTGCAATCTCCCGGCCAGTCACATCTATTATTCTAATCTCCACACTTCCTATTTCATCCGGAAAGCTCAAAGTGAATATACCCTGGCTTTGATTAGGGAAAAGAATGACATCATTTTTATCATTTAAATTGCTTTCTTCTTGCCACCCAATATCGGATAATATTCCAAGTAAAACCTGTCCTGGATCATGAATGGCTTCTCCCCTGGCAAATCTGGGAGACATTAGCGAATTCGGATCACCGGGAGGAAAAGCATCTTCATCCAGGTGAGAAATACTGGAACCTGCATCAAAATTTATTGGAGCAAATATCTTAGGATACCTGTTATTATAACCTAAAGCCGCCTTTTGGCCATGAAAATAAAGGTCGTCGCTGGTAAATTCTCTTAACAATTCCTTTGAAGGGCTTTTATGGCTCGACAAACGAATGCGGTCCCTGTTTTCTAAAAAGTAATCATAAATCAATAGATAATCACTTTCCCTTAGTGTTCCGTTTACATCTATTACCTCCGCGGTGGAAATAATTCCCAATCCATGCGCCAGTTCATGCAGGACTATTGATACGAAATCAATATAATTTTCAAATGTATTTCCATCAGTACCAAAATACCACTCGACATTACTGTTTAAAGTGATGTTTATATCTGGATCAGAGGTTTCATTTAAATCTCTTCCTACTATTTTTTCTGCCAAAGGCACAGGATACCACACATTTTTTAACGCTCTGGAATGGAAGTCCCTGAAAATTTTTGAAGCGCCTGAAGAGGCAAGGGAACTTTCTTCCAGTGAAGCCCATTTTACTCTTACCCTTATAGGAACAGCTGAGGGCAGTAGGCTTTCCCATATCTGTACGGCATAGTCAAAAGCTTTTACAGCTTCTTGAGGCACTCCTTCATAGGTCACTTCAAATTCAGACAGTTTTTGCATTCTGAATTTTGACCGGTCAAAAGCAATATGAGACTTTTGATTTTCCCCGTTCTCATAGCAGATTATAGGTTTAAGCGGTGCAGATACCTGAGCTTTGCTCATAAAGGAGATAAACAACAAAAGCAAAATAAGCAATAAGGAAATTGATTCTTTTGTATTGAGTTTTAATATGAATGGTAAAAACCTCTGCACTGAGTGAATGAATTAAATTGACTTAAAGTTATTCATTTTCAAATTCAACAAAGTCTATGACAACAAATTTGAAAGTTTAACGAAAAACAAAACAAGTTAATATCTGAGGTTTTGAAAAAACTGTGAAGATTACTGATTGATTTAAAGCGACAAAAGACTTCAAAAGAAAAAATAACCGTTCATCCAAAATCTGATATTATTAGACGATTTGTTTTTAAATTGCCGTTTTTTGAAACATTATTTTCCCATGCAAAAAATAACTCACCTGTCCCTCCTATTCTTTTTCTTTATTTCATCGCCGGTCATTTTAACGGCCAAAGAAAAACCAATTTATTACACCATCAATATGACCGGGCCTTCTACGGATACTTTTAACATTACTTTAGAAGTAAAAAAACTAAAACCGGAAAATAACATTTACCAGTTTGCCTCGACGGCTCCCGGAACTTATTCTGTCATGGACATAGGGAGATTTGTTAGTGATTTTAAAGTATTTGACAAAAAAGGAGCGGAAATTCCTTCTGAAAAGATCCATGTAAACCAATATAAAATTAGCAGCCCTGAAAAAGTATCCAGAATCAAATACAAAATCGCTGAAACCTGGGATACGCCTGTTCAGAAAAACTCAATCTACAGAATGGCGGGAAGTAGCCTTGAAAAGGACCATGCGCTGTTAAATGCGCATTGTTTAATAGGTTATTTTCACGGAAAACAAGATGCTGATATCAAATTAAGATTAGAATACCCAAATGGATGGGAAATAGGAACGCCGTTAACAAAAGACAAAAAAGGTTATTTCCAATCTCCTGACTACGATTTCAGTGTGGATTCGCCCATTTTATTAGGAAGGCTTTCAAAAGCTTCGCTTGATCTGTCGGGAAGCAAGATAGAAATTTTCACCTATTCCAAAACAGATATGGTGAAATCTACGGACCTTCTTTCTTCTATGGAAACCATGCTTAAAGCGGCTAATGAATTCTTGGTTGAGCTTCCTGTAGAAAGGTATGTATTTTTATTTCATTTTGAAGACTTAAATTATGGCGCCTGGGAACACTCTTATAGTTCCGAATACATTTTTAAAGAAGTGCCTTATAGCCCTGAACTTGGCCAGCTTGTAACAAGTATTGCTGCCCATGAATTTTTCCATGTGGTTACTCCTCTTAATATTCACAGTGAAATTATTCAGGATTTCAACTTTGTAACACCCACTCCATCAGAACATTTGTGGCTTTATGAAGGTACTACCGAATGGGCGTCTGATATTATGCAACTCAGGTACGGAAGTATGGAATTAGAGGAGTTTTTAGAGGAGGTTAGAGAAAAGCTTAACGTTGATGATAAGCTTGATAAATCATACAGTTTAAGTAAAATATCGCTGACTTCTTATACTCCGGAAGGGCATAAACAATATTTTAATATTTACAACAGGGGGGCATTATTTGCTACACTCCTTGATATCAAACTACTTGAATTATCCAACGGTAAAAAAGGTTTGAGAGAACTTATCCTAGAACTGGCAAAGACTTATGGTCCGGAAAAAGCCTTTCCTGAAAATGAATTATTTGACATTATAGTTTCAATGACTTATCCTGAAATTCGTCCGTTTTTTGATAGTTACGTTAAAAATGCAGAACCGCTGCCTATTCAAGAATATTTTGAAAAACTGGGCATTGAATACTTTGCAGAAGCCAAAACTGGAAATGTAAAACCAAATTTTGGTTTCGATATAACCCTCGACGTTGATAAGATTGTATTTGCAGAATTGGATTCTGCGTTTATAAACAAAGGACTAAAGTTAGGAGATGAAGCCTTATTCCTCGATGATGTCCCGTTTAGTCTTTCAAATATCGAAAATATCCAAAAAAAAGTTCAAAGCCTTAAAGTTGGAGATACGATTTCTATTACCGTAAACCGCGATGGAAAACCTTTTGAAGTAAAAAATGAGATAAAAGGAGAGGAAGAGGTTTACAAACATCTGCTAAAACCGATGGAAAATCCAACTCCACAACAAGTAGCATTGCGTGAGAAATGGATGCAAAACCTGCCAATTGAAAAATAAATAGGTCATATAATTCAAAAGGAGGATGCCAAAAGTACGTTTTTCCGTCTTACCTGAATTTATTTCAGCATATAAGTAATATAAGTAATAAATTCAGAAAGACTTTTTGGACATCCTCTTTTGACTTTATAAATAGCATTTGTATTAAGATCTGATAATTTCCACCTCTTAAAATCAAAAAGCCTTTTGAAGTTTTATAGGCACTACTTTTTGTCTTCCCTCCCTTTGTATCGTCACTTTAACTTTATCTCCCGGCCCATGGCTTGCTACTACTTCTATTAGTTCGGTCGTACTTCGAATATTTCTGCCATTAATTTTGGTAATTACATCACCAGGTTTTAATCCTGCCTGATTAGCAGCGCCGTTTCTGACCAGTTTCTCAATTACCACACCCTGACTGATAGTCAATCCTAAACGTTGAGACAATTCCCAATCAAGATCCCTTATTATTACTCCTAAATAACCCCTTTGTACTTCTCCATGTTCAATAATATCCTCCACAACTCTCTTCACGATATTACTAGGAACAGCAAAAGAATATCCTGCATATGTCCCGGTAGGCGTTGCTATGGCAGTATTGATTCCTATAAGTTCACCGTCTAAATTAACCAATGCGCCGCCGCTATTTCCAGGATTGACCGCCGCATCAGTTTGTATAAAAGATTCTACAGAGGAAATGTCACCCAGAATATGAATATTTCTGGCTTTTGCACTTACAATCCCGGCGGTTACCGTGGAGGCCAAATTAAAGGGATTACCTACGGCAAGCACCCAATCCCCTACCCTCACCTCGGCCGAATTCCCAATTGTCGTCTTGGGTAGATTTTGTGCATTTATTTTGATCACAGCGAGATCAGTAGATGGGTCTTTGCCTACAACTTCGGCTTTATAAGTCCGCTTATTAAATAATGTAACCATAATCTCCCGAGCATTATCCACAACATGATTATTGGTAACAATATAACCATCAGAGGTAACAATTACCCCAGACCCAGCCCCTTCCTGAATTTGTCCCGGAAGCGTATTTTCCCAAAAATTATCTCCTAAATAGTCTCCCTGGTATCTCCGGTTTAAGCTCAGGACACGAATGTGAACTACGGGTTGTAATGACTTGGCAGCAGCATCCCCAAACCCTACCGTAAGAACATTATCCAAAGAATCACTTTCGGAATTCCCTCTTTCAGATTTTCCAAATGAAGAGCCTGACAATCCTCCCTCTCCTTCGGCTAAATGTTGCTTATCATTAAATGGGTTTAAATATAAAAATCCTGCTAAAACAATAAGCCCCCCTAAGATAGCCGTCATTAAATGACTCCAAAACCCTTTCATAGTTTCCTCCTTTCTTTAATGATATCTGGCTGGTAGATCATCCAGTGATGTATCAAACGAGCACATCTTTTGTCGGGTTCTGGCAATGATTACATTAATATTGAATTCTAAGACTGAGGGTTTAAAAAGAAAAAAGGGATAGAAATCTAAAATCCCTAACCCCTTAACTATAATAAAAACTAAAAATTCTACTACTAACTTTTATCCTCCGAAGAGCATATTGAACCTTTTCCGGGAAATCCGGAAGCAGGATCTGTCACTCTTAAATTAGGCGGAATTTCGATATCTTGATTTAAAGGATTGTCCTCCCGATTTTCCTGTCCCGTGACATTTGAAGAAACAGTATCTCTGCCTAAATCCCTTTTTACATAATCGTTTACCGAAGGATCTCCATTGGTTCCGGGTCTGTCAAAATCTCCGCCGGTATCTCCGGTTTCGGTTGCACTTCCTGCCCCACTTATTGTATTTCCTTCGATTTTATTATGGCTTTGATTGACATTGCCAATATTTTGTTCTTTAATAAAACCATTGTCTTTATTTTCATCAGGATTTACTACCCTTCCGGTTAATATCTCCCTTCTTTTATCTTTATCATGAATAGCCATAACTGTAAATATTTGATTAACTATACTAAGCCTACGGCGTTTCTTAATGAAGAGTTATTTAAACAATCACAAGGGAGTCTTTCAGCCTTTTACTATTCTTTTCCTCCAGTATCTAAATCCCGTTAATGCAAGAATAGACATTACTATAAAAGGCCAGATATTTACTATCCCAACAAAAAATAAGATCAAGGATTCCAAACCATTTTTAAAACCATCTTTAAACTTATTCCCATAAGCTGATTCTGCAACCAATTCAAGTGGTTCATAAAAAGTTATGGTTAAAGTAGAGAAAGCAATTTTTTTTTGCATATAATTCAGTTTACCTTCCATGGCTTCAATGTCTGACCTTAGCTGACCTATTTCTTTTTCAATTTCAAGAATCTCAGAAACTTTTTTCGCTTGTTTTACAAGCTCCAAATATCGCTTTTCCAATTCCTTTTTGGTATTTACTCTTGCCTGAACATCCAAAAATTCTTCAGTTACATCCCTTACTTCTATCTCCTTAAAGTCAAAATAATTCACCCCTTTTGTGACCTCCTTTAACAAATCATCAAAACTGGAAGCTGGGATGCGAATGGTGAGAATGTGGCTGATTTTATAATCCGTTTTGGATTCATGATCTGAGGAAATGTATCCTTTGTATAAATTAACTGCCTGCAAAATCCTTTCTCTTGTGACCACCAGGTTATCTGTTCTAAAAGAAATATTGCCTTCTTTAATTAATTTTCTTTGGTCTTCTTCCATTTTTACCGGAGTCTTCGCCGGAGGAGGAGCAAGCATTTGTATTGTAGAAACTTTACCTATTGCCTCATGGGTTTCTTTAGCAGAACATCCTGCCAATGCTATAAGCAGCAACAACAGGAACATATTAATTTTTATCTGTTTCATGTGTATATAATTTTTTGTTTAATTGTCACATGGAATTCGCATGATATTCATCCTCGTTTGGGTATGCTTCTGTTTATGCTCATTTCATGTGTGGATAATTTGTTTTTAAATAGCCACATGGAATACGCCATTAGATATTCGTTCTCGTTTGGGTGATTTATAACCATGGCTATTTCATGTGTGGATAATTTGTTTTTAAATGGCCACATGGAATACGCCATTAGATATTCATCCTCGTTTGGGTGGTTTACAATCATGGCTATTTTATAAGAGTCCTCAGTTTTGGCAAAAGCTTCTGAAATTCTTAATCAAAAAGTGATAATAAAACCATCACCCCAAGAAAAATTTTTAAAGCTATAATTCCTTAATTCATAAAGGATACACCTGAACCAACATTTTTATTTAAACTTTGGGCGTTTACCTCGGGCAGCATCTTTGTATTTATCCAAAAAAATACAAAAAAATGAGGGTAAAATACAAAACAGGAGTTGAAGTGAACCTTAGGTTAAGATTTGCTTTCTTTAGCTTGTCATTGCTCGCTATTTTAACAGTATTTCTTCTTGTACAAGATTTTGTGATTACACAAGAAAGTATGGCCAGACCCAATATTGAAACAAGAAAAAAACTTATTCTTAACGGCTTATCTAAAGAAGGGGAAACCTTTCAGGATTCAAGACCTCTTATTTCTCCTGATGGCAAGCAACTATTTTTTGGAAGAAGGAACCATCCAAACAACATCGGCGGCGAAAGCGATTTCCAGGACATATGGATGGCAAGCCTGGACAGCACAGGAAACTTTGAAAAAATCAGAAGTTTGGGAACAATTATTAATAACTCAAAGCCCAATGGCATATGCTCCATCAGCCCGAATGGATCAGAAATAATCTTAACAAATGAATATGGAGGGGCAAAACAATCTCCGATTTCCATTTCTACCAAAACGAAAGGAATATGGTCAAAACCTAAACCCATGTTTATTGAAGACTACTACAACAAGGGGAGGTACGAAGACTTTTACATGTCTTTTGAACAAAAGGTGTTGCTTCTAGCCGTTGAAAGAAGAGATGGAATTGGAGACCAGGACATCTATGTATGCTTACCGGATGAAAATGGCAACTGGAAAAAACCCATTAATTTAGGCACTGCCATTAATACAAAAACAGCAGAATTTGCCCCTTATCTGGGTTCTGACGGAAAAACATTATTTTTCGCCTCTTACCGAGAAGGTGGACTAGGCGAAAGCGACATCTATGTAACAACAAGGATGGATGATTCATGGACAAACTGGAGCGCCCCAAAAAACCTCGGACCAACAATAAATACTCCGGAAGAAGAAAGCTATTTTTCAATAACCTCTGATTTTGAATCAATTTTTGTGGAGTCTTATACCAAAGGAAATATAGAAAGAGATATATTCCAGGTAAAACTACCCCTGGAGTTTAAACCACAAAAGGAAAATTTAATGGTGAGCAACCAATAACACTTAAACATAGCAAAACATAAAAAAGCCGGATGTTTCATTCGGTTTTTTTTATGTTTTGCGGGGTTTAGTTTTTCACCAAAGCCTCATAAAGTACCTCTACGGTATGCTTAGCCTCTCTTCCAGTTCCATCTTTGATCTGATGGCGGCAACTGGTACCGGGAGCAGCTACAATCGTTTCGGGGGAAGCAGACCGTACCGATGGAAAAAGAACAAGCTCTCCAACTTTCATAGAAACATCATAATGTTCCTTTTCATAACCAAAGGATCCAGCCATTCCGCAGCAACCTGAGTTAATCACCTCAACTTCGTAATTTTCGGGCAATGACAATATCTTTTTAGAAGGAACCACTGAAGACAAAGCCTTTTGATGGCAGTGTCCATGAAGCTTGATTTTCCTTTTTTCTTTGGTAAAATATTCTTTTGTAATGTTTCCTACTTCTATTTCCCTGGCAATAAATTCATCAATCATCAGACAGTTTTTGCCGAGATCCTTTGCGGCTTGCTCCATGCTTTTATCTACCAAAGAAGTATACTCATCCCTAAAAGTTAAAATTGCAGATGGCTCAATTCCCAATAAAGGTGTTTTTTCAGAAATAACATCTTTAAGCAGGTTAACGTTTTTCTTTGCTATTTTTTGCGCTTCTCTCACCAATCCTTTGGATAAAAACGTCCTGGCGCTTTCCAGGTGTTTTGGAATAGCTACCTCATAGCCTAAAGCAGTCAATAGCTGAATGGCCTTTACCCCAACTTCAGTATCCAGGTATTGGGTAAACTCATCATTGAAAAGATACACCTTTCCCTTTACCTTATCTTTTGGAGGATTCAGTTTCTTCAAATTCCTTTTTGCCCAGCTATCCAGGGTGTATTTATAAAGATTTGGAATAGTTCTTTTTTGCGAAAAACCTATTACTCCTTTTATAATGGTGCTGGTCAGCTTATTATTAAAAAAGAAATTCATTACAGAAGGCATTAAAGCGCCAAGTCGATGAGATTTTGCCACGTGGGCTATCATCATCGTTCTGAATGGAATTCCATTTGCTTCGTAATAATGCTGTAAAAACTCCGCTTTCAGTTTTGCAACATCGACATTTGAAGGACATTCCGATTTACAACCTTTGCAAGACAAACATAAATCCATCGTATCATAAATCTCCTTATGATCGAACTTATTTACTTTATCAGATCTGGTTAAAAATTCCCTTAAAGTATTTGCCCTGGCCCTTGTTGTGTCTTTTTCATCACGGGTCGCCATGTAGCTTGGGCACATGGTACCACCAATTAAATGAGATTTTCGGCAGTCTCCGCTACCATTACACATTTCTGCATGACGTAGAATTCCTTGGTTTGCATCAAACCTGAAAACCGTATCAAATTGTCGTGTTTCCTGTCCTGATTCATACCGTAAAAAGGTATTCATCGGAGGCGTGTTTACAATCTTTCCCGGATTAAAAATATTGTCAGGATCAAAAGTCTTTTTTAGGTCACAAATAATTTTGTAATTCTTCTCCCCGATCATTTTAGGAAGAAACATTCCTCTTACCCTTCCATCACCATGCTCTCCGCTCAGCGAACCTCTGAATCTTTTAATTAACGAGGCCACCTCATCGGTAATCTTAAAATACAGTTCCCTGTCTTCCGGCTTTTTCAGATTTAATAACGGCCGAAGATGCATTTCTCCATCACCAATATGTGCATAAAATACAGCATCTTTTTGATATTTGGCAAGGATCTTTTTGAATTCAACAATATATTCATGCTGGTCATACACACTGACGGCCGTGTCTTCAATACAGGCAACCGCTTTTACATCCGGATCACCCGGAACATTGGCTAATAGACCCAGACCTGCTTTTCTTAGCGTCCATATTTTTTTTACATCATCACCAAACACCACCGGAAAATGAAAACCTAAGTTTTTGGCTTTTAAAGTTTTCTCCATTTCGGCAGCTATCGCCACAATCTCTTCTTTTGTATCAGCGACAAATTCTACAACGATAATGGCTCCCGGATCGCCCAGTACAAAGAACCGGTTTTTCTGTTGTTCAATATTGGTTTTTGTACATTCTAGTAGTTTATCATCCAGCAGTTCAATCGCAAATGGCTTGAAAGAAAGCGCTTCTACCGTTGCCAAAGCCGCGTCTTCCACGCTGTTTAAGTGCACCGCAACTACACCTTGAATTTTTGGTGGAAGATCAACCAGGTTCAGCTTGATTTCGGTCATAAATGCCAGAGTACCCGCAGAACCTGTCAGTAGTTTACTAAAATTAAAATCAGGCTTTTCAGGAGTGAACATATTACTTTCCAAAAGCTCATCTATGGCATATCCTGAATTTCTCCTCCTGATCTCAGGCTTTGGAAACTGACTTCTTATTTCCTCCTGTACTTCAGGTTGAGATAGATTGGTTTTTATAAACTGATAGACTTTACCTTCAATAGAATCTAATCTGGTTTTAGCTTCATAAATATCTTTTGAAACAGATCCGAAAGTAACCTCATTTCCGTCAGCCAATATCGCCTGTATTTCTAAGACATGGTCTCTTGTCGTTCCATAAACCAATGAATGCGTACCACATGAGTTGTTTCCTACCATTCCTCCGATCATACAACGGGTAGATGTACTGGTTTCCGGCGCAAAAATTAAACCATGTGGTTCAAGATATTTATTCAGCTCATCCAATACAATTCCCGGCTGTACACGGATCCATTTTTCAGCTACGTTTAACTCTAAAATATTTGTTAAATATTTTGAAACGTCTACAACGATCCCTGCCCCAACTACCTGCCCTCCAAGAGAAGTACCGGCAGTTCTGGGAATTATCGAGGTTTTATATTTCTTTGCAAAATTTATCAGATGAATTATGTCCGATTTGGATTTAGGTCTGGCAACAGCGAGAGGCATTTCTCTGAAATCAGAAGCATCGGTTGCATAAAGGGTTCGCCAGGTTCGGTCTGTATATAAATCTCCTTCAAGATTAACTTTTAATTCCTTTAATTTCTCAATCATTTTCTTTAGACAATGCGGCAAAATTACAACAAATAGGCACAAAAACGAATGAAAATTAACCACAGAGGTAACGGTGGGGTTTACACAAAGAAAGTACTATTGTATTCCAATCACAATGTATATTAATCTATATAGGAGAAGAAAATATCGCATGCTATTGACTATACATCTTTTCGTTTAAATCTTAATTTGCACTTCAAACAATTAATTTCACCCATTTGAACACAATTAAAGGCGTTTATTTTGAGGAAGGTTCTTCTAACCCTTACAAAGCTGAAGTATCCATCCATCCTCACTTCCTAAAAATTGATTTCCCTGAAAACCAGGAAAAAAGATCATTAACATGGGATCATAACAAAGTACACACTTCAGATATTCCTGGTTCTCAAAAGGTTTATATTAACTATGGTGAAAACCCCGCTTACAGCATAGAAGTGGATGCCATAGAATTTTTCGAAATCATAAAAAGCTTTTCACCTCAAGTTCACTACTTAAAAAGCCCCCGAAATTATCGTTTATCCGGTGGCCTAAAATGGTTAGCGGTATTGGTTATTTTCTTTATAAGTTTAGCCGTTTTAGTATATTTTTTAATCCTTCCCTTAGTAACAAAACTAGTGATAGAAGCCATTCCTGTTGAAAAAGAAATTGAGATAGGAAAACATCTGGCCCAAAGCGCACTTCAAGGTGAAAAAATCAATGAGGAGAAAACAGCCATTGTCAATAAATTCTTAAATAACCTAAAAATAAATTCTGAATATCCTATTCATATCACTGTAATAGAAAGTGAGGTAAAAAATGCCTTTGCCATTCCAGGTGGTGAAATAGCAATTTACACCGGGTTATTGAATGAAATGAATCATCATTCTGAGTTAGTGGCCCTGCTAGGGCATGAAATAGCCCATATTGAGAAAAGACATACTTTAAAAACGATGCTTAAAAGCATGGGTCTTTACTTGATGATAGCAGGAGTGTTTCAAGATATTGGAGGAATAGTAGCTGTATTGGCAGACAATGCCTCAGAACTTGAAAAGCTATCCTACAACAGAAGTTTGGAAAGCGAGGCCGATGATATAGGCTTGGAAATAGTTATAAATAACAATGTAGATCCCAAAGGAATGATTGACTTATTTAATCTTTTGAAGGGGGACAAAAGTACAGACATAACGCCTGAGTTTCTTACAACTCATCCCAGCCTTGACAAACGAATAGAAACTTTACAAAATAAAATACCCGATTTGAAATATACTGTAGCGCCCAATGATTCACTTATTTTTTACTGGGAAAAATTGATGGAGAGGAAAACGATAAACCCAAAGATATTAAATAACTAAAAGTTTGATTTCTTTAAATTCAATCCTTTTTTAGCCCCTTTTCTCCTTCAATAGCCCTTTTCATCTGCCCCTCCGGTTCTACATCTTCTCTTATTTCCTGGGGAGTATCGGTATCACTCTGACTTAGATCATAGGAAGTTTGCTTTTGTGGGTTTTTAGAATAATACGTTTTTTTATCGACTGCCTTTCGTCTTTTTATAGATGACATAATATTTAAATTTTAAGGATTTATACGACCGTTAGCTTTTCTTTGTTAATATTTAAAAACATGTAACTTAATATTCAAAATTCACATTGAAATCTCTATTCTATGGCTTAGCTTAGCACTTTCCCGATTATTATTGTGAGCATCAGATTATCCGGCATTCTTAGTCTCTTCTTCCTATTGACATTTTTCTCTCTTAAGGCTCAGCCTTTTTTCAGGCTGGATTCTCCAAAGATTAAAGTCCAAAACGTTGCAAACCTATACGTTGATCCAAACGGAAAAATTAAAAATTACTATTCTATTGAAAATGACGGCGTTTCTATTTTTTCTTCTTTGGAAAACAAACTTAAAAACAAGGTAGAATGTAAAGTTTATTGGGATGAGGTTGAACTCTTTCAGCAATTAGCAAAACGCCTACCCAAGGACGTTTTAATAAAACTTTATCAGGAAAAAAAGACGAATAGATTTTCCTCATCCTTGTATTTTCTTCCATTTCTTAAAATAAGTTTTAAAGATTTGCCTCAAACGTCTCTCAAACCTTTAAGCGGATTTAAGATCGCCATTGATCCGGGTCATGTGTCCGGGGATATGAATACAGCAGCTTTGGAGACAAAATATCTAAACCTTCAGAAAAATATACGTGAAGGAATTTATGACCCAATAAATCTAATAGAAGGAAACCTGACTTTGGCAACGGCGTTCTTCTTAAAAAAACAATTGGAAGCAGCAGGCGCCGAAGTAATGCTCACCAGAGACAAGCCCAATTACTCTTCCTTTGGCATCACTTATCAGGAATGGCTCTCGAAAGCAAAGAAACAAAATTTTGAAACTGCCTACCATAAAGGAGAAATTACCCTCGAGGAAAAGAATAGGTTTTTAAAAATCAGTACGCCAAAAGAAATCTTCCAAAAACATTTCCGCTTTGCTGACCTTTATGAAAGAGCAAGGATCATAAATGCTTATAAGCCTGATTTCACTGTAATAATTCATTATAATGTGGATGAACAGAACAGTCCTTGGACCAGCCCGACATCAAAAAACTACAACATGGTTTTTGTTCCCGGAGATCTGAAACCTGAATTTTTGGATCAGGTAGAAAGAAGGTTAGAGCTCTTGAGAATGTTAGTCAGTGACGATATATTTCAATCCATTTCATTAAGTACTTATCTGATTCAAAGCTTTGAAAAAGTACTAGAGGTGCCTCCGGCTTTACCCGATCATGCCTCTTATTTAAAAAACGATTGTACAACCACCCCTTATCATGGAGTGTATGTTAGAAATCTGGCCTTAACCCGTTTAGTTCACGGACCTGTTGCCTATGGAGAAACGCTGTATCAGGACAATAAAAAGGAGTGCCATCTACTGGGAAATTATACATTGGAGGTTAATGGCATTAAAACTTCCGAAAGGGTAAAGCAGGTTGCCCAAGCCTACTATGAAGGCATATTAAAATATGTGATGAATATGGAGAAATAATAGTACTTCTCAGGGAGGTTAACTGTATCTTAAAAGTCAGAAATCTGGAAACCCATAAAAGACATTTACGAGAGACATTAAAATAAAAAAGCTACTCCTTTCAGAGTAGCTTTTTTATTTCGTTGGATTCGATAATTTACTTAATTAATGTAAATCCTGCCTCTTTCACGTTTTGAGAATCAGTACCTACAAAAACCTTAAACTCTCCGGGTTCTGCTCCCCAAGTCATATCAAGATTATAGAAAGCAAGGTCATTCGCGGAAATTTCAAATGCAACTGCTTGTGTTTCTCCAGGCTGTAAAGAAATTTTCCTAAAACCTTTCAATTCTTTTACAGGTCTTGTTACACTGCCAACCACATCCCTGATGTAAAGCTGAACTACTTCCTCGCCTGCTACCTTTCCGGTGTTTTTCACGTTGACAGATACCTTTATCTTTTCCGATGGATTTATTTGTTTTTTATCTAATTGAATGTCAGAATATTCAAAAGTTGTATAGCTTAATCCATAACCAAAAGGATACAGTGGTGTATTTGAAACGTCTATAAATCTTGAGGCATATTTCCATGTATTGTTTGGATCCTTGCTTTCATCGTAAGGCCTGCCTGTATTTTTATGATTATAGTAAAAGGGTACTTGTCCCACACTTCTCGGAAAAGTAACCGGAAGCTTTCCTGAGGGGTTGTAATCACCAAAAAGAACATCAGCTATGGCATTTCCTGTTTGTGTTCCTAAAAACCATGTTTCCAAAATTGCGGGAACATTTTCATCCACCCAGTTAATGGTAAGAGGCCTGCCACTGGTAAGCAATACTACTATCGGTTTGCCGGTTTTATGGATTGCTTTTATTAACTCCAATTGTACACCAGGAATATCCAAAGTAGCTCTTGATGCTGCCTCTCCGCTCATGCTTGCATCCTCACCTACAGCCATTATTACTACATCCGAATTTTCAGCAGTCTTAATAGCTTCATCAAATAATTCAGTTGAAGCAGTATTTATCTCACACCCTTTTGCAAAAAGGACTTTGGTGTTTTTTGAAACTTTTTGTTTTATCCCTTCAATAATTGAAACCGGATCATTTTCATTTCCAAAGAAGGACCACGTGCCGTTCAACTCTTTTTTGTTATCTCCAAGGGGGCCGATTACGGCTATAGACTTTACATCTTTGCTTAAAGGCAACAGGTTGTTTTCATTTTTAAGCAGGACGATAGACTTTTTCGCCATTGTCCTGGCTGCTTCCAAATGATCTTTTGCTAAAATTTCCTTCTTTTCCCTGCTTGCGTTTGAATATTTATATGGATCATCAAATAAGCCCAGATCATATTTTAATCTCAAAACTCTCCTTACCGATTCGTTCAAAGTTTCGATATTTACCTTTCCTTCTTTTATCAACTGAGGCAGTTGAGTTAAATAAGCATAAGACTCCATATCCATATCAACCCCTGCCTTGATGGCTAATTTGGCAGCTTCTTTTGAATCAGCAGCAACGCCATGATTTACCATCTCATTAATCGCGCCGTAATCAGAAACAAGAAGTCCTTCAAAACCGAGCTCCTTTCTTAAAACCGAATCCAACATAAACTTATTTCCTGTGGCCGGCATTCCGTCAATCTCATTAAAAGAGGGCATCATGGTAGCAACGCCTGCTTCAATACTTGCTATAAAAGGAGGAAGGTAAATATCCCTTAATGTCCTTTCCGACATATCCGCTACATTGTAGTCTCTACCTGATTCAGCAGCGCCATAAGCTATAAAATGTTTTGCACAGGCAGCCATCGTATTATCAGCACTCAAGTCTTTCCCCTGCATTCCATAAATTCTGGCTTTAGCTATCATTGAACCTAGATATGGGTCCTCTCCTGAGCCTTCGGCAATTCTACCCCAACGAGGATCTCTGCTTATATCGATCATTGGCGCAAAGTTCCAGTGTATCCCTACCGCGGTTGCTTCAACAGTGGCAACTCTTTCGGCTCGCTCTATTTCAGCCATGTCCCAACTCGCAGCCTGTCCAAGTGGAATCGGGAAGATTGTCCTGAAACCATGGATTATATCTGCTCCAAAAATTAATGGAATTTTGTGAGTGGTATTTTCCACAGCCACCTTTTGTAACTGCCTTGTAAAATCAGCGCCATATGTGTTAAAAAAACCTCCGACCTTGTTTTCTTTTATTAAACTGGTAAACTTAGCGGGATCTGCCGGAGTAGCCGTAGGACCTGTGACCACTCCTGCAACCAAAAAGTTAAGCTGACCGACTTTTTCTTCAATGGTCATTTTAGAAATTAATTCTTCAATCTTCTTGTCGCGGGAATCGTCTTTTTTCGAAGGTTTTTCTTGCTTAGCAGGGCTTGCACTGATAAGGGTAAAAACTACAAAAGTAAAAATAAAGATTCCATAAAAATTAATCTTATAGGGAAATTTCATAAATCGATGATATTAATTTTAAAGAGGTTAAAAAAAACTTAAACAAACTCCAATAATAATTCAATAGCATGGACAAACCAAGAATAAATAAACTATTCCATTTCGGTTACAGTACTTCAAAACTACTTTTATTGAATTCTAAGACAAGCTTTAAATTTTAACATTCAGCGGTTTATATAAAAAAATTAGTTTATATCTAAATATTGACTTTTTTGAACAGCAACTTAAACCTTGAACCAACCCCTACTTCGCTCTCAATTTCAACCTTCCCGCCGGCGTTTTCCATTATTCTTTTTACAAGGTATAGTCCAACCCCACTCCCTTCTACATGATTATGGGCTCTTTTAAACATTAAAAAAATTTTTTCTCTGTCAGATTCTCTTAATCCGAGGCCATTGTCCTTAACGGATAGTTCTACAAAGTCTCCAATTTCTCTGGTCTCTATAAAAATATGAGGAGTTCTCTGAGGTGAGCGGTACTTTATTCCATTGTTAATCAAATTGTATAGCAGGCTATAAAGGCTATGGCGTGAAAAAACAATAGACTTACAATCAGAAAAATCATAACTAATTTCAGCTTCTGAAGAAATTATAAGGTTCTGTATACTGATCTTTATATCACTTATCATCTCCTCAAGATTAACAGGGTGTATGTCTTCACTATCTGTCCTCAGTGTTTTCGTAACATTGGTTAAATCATTAATCGTCCGCGTAAATTTTTGCACACAAAGCATCATCATGTCTATTAACATTTTGACTTCGCCCTCGCCATAACAGGGATTTTGCACCAATTCATTGATCAGGCCTTCTATATTTAAGATCGGTGCCTTAAGGTCGTGGGAAGCAGAATAAATGAAGTTATCCATATCAGAATTCACCCGCATCAGATTTGCGTTGATTTCTTCCAGATCTTTTGTTCTTTCTTCTATTCGGTATTCTAGCTCATTATTTATTTTTTCAAGTTTCTCATGGGCAATTTTAATTTCATTTTCTACCTCTTTTCTAACTGAAATATCCCTGATCACCACATGAAGAATATCCTTCTCTTCCAACTTTATCGGGGTAAAAATAATTTCCGCCCACAATAATTCATTATTGAATTTGTTTAATATGGATTCGAATCTTAAACTATTCCCATTAAAAGCTTTATTTATATTTTCCCTGATTTGTTGTGAGTCTCCATCATCACTATTTGCCAGATCCAAAATGGAATGTTTGAGCACTTGTGCCTTCGCTTTCCCTCCCAACATGGAAACAGCCGCGTAGTTACAGTATAAAATATTTTCCTTATCGACTAAAAAGATTGCGTCAGGAGATTTTTCACACAATGCCCTAAAACGGTTTTCACTTGCTTGAAGCGTTTCAATTGCCTTCATTTTCAAAGTAATATCCTGAGCAAAACCGGTGATGACTATTTCATCCTCCACAATTTCAGGAATACCTTCTCCATGAATATATCTTATAGTTCCATCAGGAAGAACGACCCGATGCTCATAATCAAAAGGATTCTGAGACCTGACGGCATCCCTTATTCGTCTTAGTATAATACTTCTGTCCTCAGGATGAACCTTTAGCATATAAGTCTTAATTGTGGCCACAGTAAAAGGTTCGGAAACGCCAAAAATTTCACGCAATTCGCCGGACCATTTTATCCTGTTTTTCTTCACGTGCCACACCCAGGTTCCCAAGTGAGCAAGTTGTTGTGTTTTTTTTAGAAGTTTTTCATTGCTTTTTAATTGATCCTGTGCTTTTTTCAACTCATTGATTTGAAGAACAAGCTCTTCATTTAATTCTTCAAGACTTGCTTTGCTTTGTTGAATTTTTTGAGCTGACAGTCTCTTTTGAGAAGTGTCATTAAAAATGATAAACCCGCCAATAACTTCTCCTTCTACACCCAAAATAGGTATTGCATTGGCTTCATAAAATCCTCGTTCACCGGCAAAAGCCCTTTCCGATACAAAAACTTTTTCTCCTTTTAAAACGGCTGCAATAGCGCTTCCTTCTTCTGTTTCACGGTATTCCGGAAAAAGATCAAAAATTTTCTTACCAAGAACAAATTCTCTTTTTATACCGCTCATTGTTTCCATTACCTTATTCCACATGGTAATAGCAGACGCATTATTAAAAGAAATAATCCCGTTGGTTGAATGATTGATCAATGATTCCGCAAAATCACGTTCTTTCTTTATATTTTGTTGATTTTGGTCTATCTGAAGGGAAGTGGTTTTGTATTTGAAGTACAATTGAATTTCCTCAAGCTCTTTTAATACTTCCATAGCTTGAAAAGTGTCTGAAGAGTATTGAGGCAGGTATTTGTAAAAAATTTTATTGATCAAGTTAAATTTCAAGCTATCATCCAGCGGATAGATGACTTCTTTAGGAATGCCGGGTGGATACAACACATTTCCTTTTTCAATCTTCTGCAATTCTTTTTCTAGCGGTTTGCCTGATAAAATATTTTCCAGAAAAATTACCAGGTCTCCTTTTAACAGTTCTTTTATTTCATTTTTTCCACTTGCATCAAAAAGATTAATTAAATCAGGCTTTCTTTGATAATACAATTCAAAATAGTTCTGGCTTACCTCCTCTATCCTTTCTAATAAAAAGCTTGCAAAACTTTTTATATACGTCAGGGCTATCTTAAAATTGATATGGTCGGAAGCACTTGTTGAAGGAGCATTTTCCATAACATTTTAGTCGAATGAAATTAGTAAAAAATATAGCTGGATCATATTCATCCATACCGCTGAGTATAAATGAAGAGTAAAAATAAAGAATTGTTAAATCTTTTCATCAATCGCTTTGTTTTTTTTAAAAATATCTTGGTGAAAACATTCATTTTAACGGGAAAAACTTACAAAAAAAATACTTCAGCAAGATTTTACTCTGTTCCTCATAGTAGAATGACTGGCATAACCTTTAACTTAAATTTCTCATTTCCGACAAAATTCAATGTCTTATGATTAGTAAAAAAAGGATCAATAAATCATACAATAAGCTGGTGAACAACCACATAGAAAGTTTACTTAAAGAAACAAATCAACATTTGGAAAAAGGAAATAATTGGCTTGAACATTATAAGGAAAGGAATCATCTTCAATTTTATAATCTTCTTGTTGAAACGCTGAAGTAATATTTTTTTAATGACTTGTGATTTTTATAAGAAATAGTGAATTATTTTATTTTTTTATAACCAAGAATATCCATTTCTATTATTATATTTAACAGAACTTACTTCATGCAATTCCTCTGAAATGCAACTAGAAAAAGAAGCTGTTAATCCCCTTGATGTTTCTTCCACATTGCTATTAAGTATAATAGATACATCATCTATTGGAATGATTGGATTTACGGCCGTAAAAGATTCGACAAAAAAGATAGTTGATTTTCAATGCTCTTTTGTCAATAATACAGCTTTATTGCTCTTAGATAGGCCGCTGAAAGAAATTGAAGGCAAAAGCTTAGAAATTGAGTTTGCCGGCTCAATTGAAAGCAGTTTCTCCCAAACTTTATTTGCAGTAGCAGAAACAGGGAAAAAGCAGGAAAAGGAATTTTCCTATACCTATAATAAGATTTGTAAGCGCTTGAAATCAATCTTTTTCAAATGGAATGAAGGAATTATTGCCACTATTGAGGAAGTTTCTTCCAGGGATCTTCGGGAGGAGAGGTTAACTGAGGAAAAAAATTTTTTAAAGCAAATTGCCGAAAGTCCTACTTCCCCAATTTATATATTTGATCTTCAAAATTTTTCAGGAACATATTTTAATCCTCATCTGATTGAATTAACCGGATACAAGGAAGATGAATTAAAGGGATTTGGAGAAAATTTCATTGCTACTCTTGTCATTCCTCAAGATACAGCGAAAGTAAATCAGCATTTTAATGCATTCTTTACTGCAAATGATCAGGTTAGAGAAATTGAATATCGGATAAATACAAAATCAGGGGAAACGAAATACCTGAAAGAAAAAGCTTCCGTGTTGAAAAGGAATACAGCGGGGATACCGACGCATGTAATTGCTATAATAAAGGAAACAACGGAAGCAAAAATACCTCAAGACCTTGCTTCTGCTACCGTAAGTGCAGCCAAAGTAGCCAACATCACCTCCCATGAATTAAAAAAGATAAATAAAGAACTTGAAGATCGGGTAAAAGCAGGAAACAATGAACTGGTACTTAGCGAAAACAGGTACAGATCTTTAGCTCTTGCTACCTCCTCCATTGTGTGGATGACAAATGGGGTAGGTGAAATGGAAGTTGAAAATAAGCTTTGGGAAAGCTACACCGGACAAATTTTTGATGAGTATAAAAAATTTGGATGGTTAAGAGTAATCAACCCGGAGGACAGAAAATCGCAGAAAAATTTATGGGCAACTGCTTTTAAAAATAAAAGAACAATAGATACCGAATTCAGACTAAAAAGATCTGGCGGACAATATAG
Organism: Cytophagales bacterium; assembly: GCA_035628645.1. GTDB lineage: Bacteria > Bacteroidota > Bacteroidia > Cytophagales > Cyclobacteriaceae > DASPJL01. Next base: position 22,634 of record DASPJL010000180.1, read on the forward strand.
ACACATGCAGGTACGAGTGGTACCGATTCTGGACGATGACAACAATCTCATTGAATGGATTGGAACCTGCGCAGACATACACGATAAAAAAGTTGTACAAGCGGCGTTAATTGAAAGTGAGAAAAGGTATGAGATTGCAATGAAAGTCACCAATGATGTAGTTTGGGACTGGAACCTGATTACCAATGTTTTATCCTACACAGAAAATTATTTTTCATACTTTGGATACAACCTCACAAGTTACCCTCCTACAATAAAAGAATGGTATAATAAAATTCATCCGGAAGACAGGGCAAGCGTAATAGAAAGCATTGAAGCAGCAATCAAAAACGGAGAAACTTTTTGGTATAAGGAATACCGTCATTTAAAAGCGGATGGCGATTATGCTTTTGTAATGGATCGTGGCTATATAATTCATGATAGCTATGGGAAAGCTGTGCGAATGGTAGGCGCATTGATCGACAATACCAAAAGGAAAATAGCAGAACAAAGCCTGAAAGAAAGCGAAGCTAACCTTAAAGAAGCCCAAACGATTACAAAACTGGGAAACTGGACTTGGGATCTGAAAACAAACAACATCAGTTGGTCGAAGGAAATGTATAATATTTACGAATTAAGTCCGGGATCTGAAGAACCTTCCTTTCAAACTTTGCAAAAGATGCACTTTGAGAATGCTTTGCTTTTTGAAAAGATAAGTAATGCAATAAATTATGGTACCTCTTTTCAGGTAGACACTCCGATTAAAACCCAAACCGGTGCAATAAAATATGTACAAACCATAGGAAAATCCGAAACGGATGAAATGGGTAGTTGCATAAGACTTTATGGCACCTCCATGGACATTACTGAAAGAAAGAAAACAGAGGAACAACTGGAGCAAATGGTTAAAGAAACCCAAAGCTCGAATCAAAAGTTAGTAAAAATGAATGAGGTATTGGATAATTTCGTTTATGCTGCCGCCCACGACCTTCGCTCGCCTGTTGCAAATCTGAAACTTATCCTATCCCTGATTCAATCTTCCGAAGATATCTTGAAAATAAAGAATCATTTAAAAGATTTTAACTCCTCTATAAATAGGCTGGACAATACAATCAAAGGGTTAGTAGATGTGATTGAAATTCAAAGCAATCAAGAAGTATTGTGCGCAGACATGCATTTTAACGAGGTTATAGATAATATCAGGGAAGAATTAAAAAATGAAATTGAAGCCAAGCAGGCCATCATTATAACTGATTTAAAAAACTGTAAGGACATTTGTTATATAGAAGCTTACCTTCAAAGCATTTTAAGGAATCTGATAAGCAACTCTTTGAAATACAGTCGTGAAGGGGTAACTCCCGAAATTAAGATCACAACAGACAAAGAAGGAGAATATGTAAAACTCATAATCGAGGACAATGGAATCGGAATGGACCTGGAACGATATGGGAAAAACCTATTTAAACCATTTACTCGGTTTGCCCGTCAGGTGGACGGAAAAGGCCTTGGGCTTCACCTCATAAAAAATATTATCGAGAAGAATGACGGAAAAATAAAAGTAATCAGCCACCCCAATCAGGGAAGTACTTTCGTGTGCTATCTCAAAGAATATAGGAATTAGTGGGAAGATGGAAGTAGGAAGATGGAAGTGGGAAGTAATCCTCCGCCTGCAGACGGTCCAAAATTGATACTCTCAAAGTTTAAAAAAGGGGTAGAAAACTTTCCCTAAACTAGATCCTTACATTGTAGTTAGATGAAAATTTGAAGATCTCCCTACTTCCATCTTCCCACTCCTAACTTCAAACTCCTTTTACTCGTCCCGGATTTTCCGTTAAAAAGCTTTTCCAGGTTTGGCTTTTCGTTTTGCTGCTACCTTTACTGAAATAATGACAAACCGCTACTCCCAACGCATCTGTAGCATCGAGCATTTCTGGAAGGTCCTTAAATTTGAATAAAGTCTGCAACATAGCAGCCACTTGTTCTTTCGACGCATTTCCATTTCCCGTCACCGATTGCTTTACTTTCTTAGGTGCATACTCTACAATTGGAATTTGCTTTGAAAGTGCAGCGGCCATCGCCACTCCCTGAGCCCTTCCTAATTTTAGCATCGACTGCACATTTTTTCCGTAAAAAGGCGCTTCCAACGCCATTTCATCCGGATGATACTCATTGATTAGCTGCGTTATTCTCTCAAAAATCTTTTTAAGCTTTAATTCATGACCGGAAACTTTACTAAGATGAATAACCCCATACTGGATGAGCTTCATTTCTTTTCCGACAATACTTATTATCCCGTATCCCATTACTGTCGTTCCTGGATCTACTCCCAGAATTATCCGGTCTTTTAATTCCATTTAAATCGCTTCTGATATATAAATAAAATGAAAATTATGATTTTTTTATAAGTTTGATATTCTTTTAATGATAATTCCCTGAATGGTTATACTGACATGGTTACTTACAATTTTATATTTCTCTCTTATTCTGACCTTTATCCGGACCTGGATAAAGCTATCTGAAGAAACAATCGACCTAACCGGAATAAAAAGCCAGATCAGGTTTTCGATAATTATTCCTGTAAGAAATGAAGAAGAAAATATCCGAGCACTTTTGGAGGATATATCCAAACAGGAATACGCCCAAGACCGATATGAAGTAATAGTTGTAGACGATCATTCTACCGATGGCACGGTTGAAAAAGTAAAGTCATTTATTCATGATTTCCCTAATTTTTTCTTAATCGAGTTAGATCTTAAATCTCCTGTAATTTCTTATAAAAAAAAGGCGATAGAATCAGGCATTCACCTATCAAAAGGCGATGTCATTATTACAACTGATGGAGATTGCCGGGTCAAAGAAAGATGGCTGCAATCAATTAATGAATTGATTGTAAAAACAGGTGCGGTCTGCGTATGCGGACCTGTGACTTACATTAAGGAGGATCGTTTTTTTACGAAACTCCAAACTATTGAGTTTGCTGCTCTTTTGGGTTCTGGCGCTGCCACCATTACCCAAAAATTACCCGGCATGTGCAATGGTGCTAACCTCGCTTATAAAAAAGAGGCTTTTGACTCGGTAGAAGGTTTTAAAGGAATAGATAATATCAATTCCGGAGACGACGAGCTTTTGATGCACAAGCTTTTAAAACGTTATCCTGACGATGTTTTATTTCTTAAAAATCAGGAAGGTATTGTTTATACCAAAGCCAACAGGGATTTAAATGAGCTTTACAATCAGAGAAAAAGATGGGCTGGAAAATGGTCTTATTATAAAAGCAATGAAGTAAAAGTTTTGGCAATTTTTATATTTGTTTTCAATGCCTATATTGCTTTGGGAGGGATATTTGTTTTGACAGGATTATTGAATGTTAAGATATTCCTTTTTCATTTTCTTCTAAAAGCTTTGATAGAAGCCACTTTTATAATCTTAGTTTTGAAATTTTTAAAAAAGAAAATACATTTATTCCACTTATTACTGCTTCAAATTGTTTATCCCTTTTATACAATTTTCTTCGGGATAGTTGCTAATTTTGGAGGGTATGTGTGGAAAGACAGAAAAGTGAATGGAAAGCAAGATGACTGACAATGAATTTGATGTTCTGGATGAACTCTACTTTTTGATTTCTTTTGATGATCTTTTAAATCAATGTAACCTAACAACTGATGAGTTAAAATCGGTCTTAGAATCCTTATTGATTAAACGATGGGTTAAATGTTTTAAAAATACTGATGAAGAGATCCCTGAACAGGAAGTTGACTTTAAGAATTCATTTAAGCAATACAATTATTTAGCAACAAAATCAGGTTTATTTGCCCATAACAGCACAAGTTAATGAGTAAAACGCAGGACATTAATTATCGACCTCCATCCTATTTTATAAAAAAGAGATTCTTTAATAACAAACCTGCCGTAGCTGGTATGATAATTATTGTCATCGCCCATGTCATCGCTATCTTGGGCTACCTTATCATGCCGGACGACACGCCTCTGGCCAATGACAGCGCCATTCAAATAGGCAAGAAGACTCCGGGATTTAGTGTTGACATGCTCAAATTAAGAAGAAATATAGAGCTGGAGGATGAGTCTTTTTTTGAGAAAATGTTCAAAGGGGAAGAAACTGAATTCTCCATAATTCCCATTTCCAACTACAGAATTGACAGTCTGATTTTCTTTGCTCAGGTTTATGGCATGGAGGAATATACGCAATACAGTATCCCTGAAATCGTCTTGCCATTATATCCTCAAAAAGTTGCAAGCTTTAATTCCACTCATGGCAAAAACTATACGCTTCAAGATGACAAGATTATTTATTTGGATCTTAACGGGGACAAACAAGAAATAACAAAACGAGAACTTTTCAAAAAACTTAAAACTGAAAATATAGAGCACCGGACTTTCCTTCTGGGAACAGATCGCGCAGGAAGAGATCTTTTAAGCCGCTTAATCTATGGAGCCAGAATTTCGCTCTCTATTGGATTTATCTCCGTAATAATTTCATTGTCTGTAGGCATAAGCCTTGGTGCTTTGGCTGGATTTTTCGGTGGAGTAGTAGATAATTTTATTCTCTGGATCATGACCGTTGTTTGGTCAATACCCAGCGTGATGCTGGTTATTGCCATAAGTCTTGCCCTCCAAAGCAAAGGTGTGGGGGTAGCATTTATTGCCGTGGGCCTTACCACCTGGGTAGAGATAGCCAGGGTAGTCCGGGGTCAGATATTTAGCATCAAACAAAAACTATATATTGAAGCGGCAAGAGCCATTGGTATCAAACCTTTAAAAATTATATATTCTCATATCCTCCCTAATATGTTGGGACCATTGATTGTAATCACTACCTCTAACTTTGCTACGGCAATTCTGGTAGAAGCGGGGTTGAGCTTTTTGGGATTGAGTGTTCAGCCGCCTATGCCATCATGGGGAATGATGATAAATGAAGGATACCACGTAATGACCACCCCGGACAGTTGGCACATGGTTTTAATGCCCAGCTTGTGTGTGAGTTTGCTGGTATTGGCTTTTAATTTATTTGGCAATGGATTAAGAGACGCTTATGATCCACAAACAGTTTTAAATAAAAGGTAAGAATTTGGAAAACGATAAGATATTAAAACTAAAAGAATTAGAGCTTAATTCTTTACTTGAGGTCACGCAAGCTATAAATCTCAATCTTGCCGAAGATGCGCTGTATAAAATATTCAATTTTACCTTAAGGGCAAATCTTAATATTGGTAAAGTAGCCTTGTTTGTATTTGATAATACCTGGCAGTGTAAAGTTAATTTTGGTACAAAAGAAGATTTTTGTCAAATCGGGCTCAACAAGGAAATCCTGAGAACGAAGGAAATTCTTTATGTAAAGGATAGATTCAAAAATACACCTTTTGAAGAATTTGATGTATTAATTCCAGTGATGCATAAAGACAAAATCCTCGCTCAGGTTTTTGTCGGAGATATCAAGAATCTTATCAACGGTAACTATTCGGGTGATTCTTCTGATATCACTTTTCTCCAGGCTTTAATAAACATTATCATTGTTGCCATTGAAAACAAGCGTCTTGCACGAAGGGAACTTCAACAAGAGGCCATGAGAAAAGAACTGGAAATAGCGAAAACTGTCCAAACCCTTCTCTTCCCAAAGAAGCTTCCTTATAACCACAACCTTAAAATTGCTGCCGATTATTTACCTCATCATTCCGTCGGCGGAGATTATTATGATTTTATAGAAATCAATGAGGATGAGTTTTTGCTTTGCATTGCGGACGTATCAGGGAAAGGCGTTCCGGCAGCCATCCTTATGTCCAACTTCCAGGCAACGTTGAGAACACTGATTAGACAAAGCACCTATCTTCCGCAAGTGGTAAGGGAATTGAATCATACCATATTGCAAAATTCGAATGGAGAAAGCTTCATTACGTTCTTTATTTGCATCTATAATAAAGCCACGAACAAACTAACCTACATCAATGCCGGACATAATCCTCCAATATTAATTGATGAGGAAAATAAGCTCAGGTATTTGGAAAAAGGCACTACCATATTGGGCGCATTTCACCCGTTGCCGTTTGTAAATGAATACTGTATCGAAAATCTGAAGAATTTCCTATTGTTCGCTTATACTGACGGATTGGTGGAAATCCCGAATGAAGAAGATGAGTTGTTTGAAAGTGAGCGATTGGCTGAATTCGTTTTTGAAAAAAAGGAACTCGACCTGAAAATCCTTCATACGCGACTAATAGATCATATAAACGAATATAAAGGATTCAGTGAACTAAAAGATGATATTACATTGATTTCCTGCCGTTTCAATAGTTAGTGCGATGACATCTCCCTTTCCGAAGATAATTCTCCAAAGACATACAGGATGTTATCGCTTTCATTAATCGTTTTTGTTTTGATCCTTTTTAATGTATTTGCACAAAACCCCCTTTTTGTTAAAAATGCTCTATCCATCCCTTGTATGGAATCGGGAGAGAAATGGGAAAAGCCTATACCTGACTTTTGACGATGGCCCCATACCTGAAGTGACAGAGTTCGTTTTGGAAGAGTTAAAAAAGTTTGAGGCGAAGGCTACTTTTTTTTGTGTCGGGGAAAATATCAAAAAAAACAAAGCTGTTTTTGAAAATATAATTGCCGATGGCCACGCTGTAGGAAACCATAGTTACAATCATTTAAACGGGTTTAAAACGCCAGTTGAAATTTACCTGGAGAACATAAAAAAATGTGATTCACTATTGCCATCAAATCCTTCCGGAAAAAAGCTTTTCAGACCTCCCTACGGAAGAATAACAAGAAAACAAATACAATCTTTATCAACTGATTATAAGATCATTATGTGGGATGTATTAAGCGGGGACTTTGATAAAAACCTTTCTCCCGAAAAATGTTACCAAGCCGTAATCAAATATTCTAAACCGGGCAGCATTGTAGTTTTTCATGACAATATTAAAACTTATTCTACCCTCCGTGATGTTCTTCCTAAAGTTTTAAAACATTTTAAAGAAGAAGGATATGGATTTATGAAAATGTGAGTAAATGACGAAGTACGAATGACAAATGACGAGAAGACGAACTAAAGATAGTTTCAAACTTTCGAAAGTACTGCTTTTAGAAATGGAGCAATTACAACATTTAAAATTAAAAATTTAAAATTTAACATTCCATAAATGCCTGACTACGAATTCATAGATACCCACGCCCATATTTATTATGACGATTTGTATACTCATATCAATGATTTATTAGCGGACTGCAATGAAAATGGTATCTCAAAAATTTATATGCCTAATGTGGATAAAGAATCCATCGACAGGATGCTTGAACTGGAAGAAAGATTTCCAGCAAAATGCATAGCCATGATGGGCTTACATCCTTGCAGTGTGAAGGAAGATTTTGAGCAACAATTAAAACTGGTGGAAGATTGGGTATCAAAAAGGCAGTTTTCAGCAATAGGTGAAATAGGAATTGATTACTATTGGACCAGGGAATTTGACAAACAACAGGAGGAAGCTTTTCATTTTCAATTAGACCTCGCCAAAAAGAACGATCTTCCTGTTGCCATTCATTCTCGAAACTCTCTTGACACCGTGATCTCTATTTTAAAAAACAGGAAGGAAAGTCGCTACAAAGGTGTACTGCATTGCTTCACCGGAACATTACCTCAGGCCAAAGAATTAATTGAAATGGGCTTATACCTTGGAATTGGAGGCGTGGTTACTTTCAAGAATGCAGGCGTCGACAAAGTAGTTGCCGAACTTGACATGGAAAACCTGGTTTTGGAAACAGACAGTCCATATTTATCTCCCGTCCCCTACAGGGGAAAACCAAATTCTCCGGTTTATCTGCCAATAATTGCCCAAAAAATCGCTGAATTAAAAGGCGTTACAATAAAAGAAGTGGCTGCTACTACAACTGAAAATGCAATGAAGTTATTTGCTTAATTTCCTATTTTAGACCTTCCTGTTTACCTTAGCCCTTTATTAGTATTGCATTTTAAAGAAAGGAAAACTATGAATTACCGAATTGTAAACATTAATCCGGTAAATGCCGAGGCTAATAAGGCTTCTCTCCTGATTATTTATACTGGGGGTACGATTGGAATGATCGACGACAATTCTGGCACCCTTGTATCCTTTAATTTCAGGCAGATCAAAGAAAAAATTCCTTCCTTAAAAACCTCAGATCTGAAACTGACCGTTATCTCCTTTCCAATACCTATAGATTCTTCGGATGTGAGGATTGAGCATTGGAGAGCGATCGGGTATATAATTAATGAAAATTACAAGCAGTATGATGGCTTTGTGGTTTTACATGGTACAGATACTATGGCCTACAGTGCATCGGCGTTAAGCTTTATGCTGGAAGGACTCAACAAACCTGTAATTTTTACCGGAGCTCAGCTTCCAATCGGAGCGCCAAGGTCAGATGCCAGAAGGAATTTGATAACCACCATTGAAATTGCTTCTGCAAAAGGAGATGACGGAAAACCTCTGATTAATGAAGTTTGTATATATTTTGGAAATGTACTCTTAAGAGGAAATAGATCCAAAAAAGTAGAAAGTGTCCATTTCGATGCATTTGAATCTGCCAACTATCCACCTTTAGCCCAGGCTGGAGTTATGATCGACTACAATAAACTGGCAATGGCGCCTTTTTCACCTGGAAAGAAATTAAAGTTTCATAACAAGCTCGACAATAATGTGGCCATCCTAAAAGTATTTCCCGGTCTAAATAGAAATATGGTGGAAAGCATAGTAAATACACCCAATTTGCGGGGATTGGTTTTGGAGACCTTTGGCTCAGGGAATGCAACTTCCGCGGACTGGTTTATTTCATGCCTGCAAAATGCCATTAACCGGGGAATCGTTATTTACAATATTACGCAGTGCCTGAGCGGTAGGGTGATCATGGGAAAATATGAAACCAGTAAAGGCCTTAAAGAAATTGGGGTATTAAGCGGTAATGACATTACGACTGAAGCTGCCATTACCAAAATGATGTATGTACTGGGAAAGGAAACTTCCATAGAAAAAATAAGGAAAGCACTGATAACTCCTCTGGCTGGAGAAATGAGCGAATAGCTTATTGAAATGTTAAATGGAGAATGTTAAATGTTGAATTAAGGCATTTAGCTAAGGCTTTTCAAATTTTTATGGCCACCTTTTGGAGGGTTTAAAACCCCTCCAAAAGTTAGTAAAAGAGTATTACAGTGTTTTTTGAATATTTCTGTAATGCCTGATGGAAAGCATATTCTGTATCCAAATGACAAAACATTTAAAATTTAACACCTAATTTTTGTTTCCTTACTTTTTTCTTAATTTCTTTGCACCCGGTTTAACCTAAGGATATTCTTCTTTGTTAAACAATTATCAGGAGAGGTGTCCGAGTGGTTGAAGGAGCACGCCTGGAAAGTGTGTATACCTCTAAAGGGTATCGCGGGTTCGAATCCCGCCCTCTCCGCAAAAAGGGACTTCATTAAAGAGTCCCTTTTTTTCTATCTCAACCATTTTTTACTCTGGATGGATGTATGTCTTTGACTTGCAAAAAACAAAAGGATTGGCAAAATCCGCTTCATTAGTCCTTGTTAAAAGTTATTTACTATGACTACAAGAACTAAAGCGCTTGCCTTATTCCCCATAAAGAAATTACATTATTTTTCAGGCATAACCCTTGCTGTTTTCATCACCTTTCATTTGATCAATCATCTTGCTTCCCTCATGGGATCTGCCACTCACATAGAGTGGATGGAATTATTCAGGAAGGTTTACCGCCATCCCATCATCGAAACGTTATTAACGGCTGCTGTGGTTTTTCAGATAGCTACAGGTGTGAAATTACTTTCTAAAAAAAAGGAAAGAATAAAGGCCGAAAAGATACAAATATATTCAGGACTCTATTTATCATTTTTCCTTTTGGCACACGTATCGGCGGTGTTTGCAGGAAGATACCTTGAGCATCTTGATACTAATTTTTATTTTGCCGGAGTAGGGCTCAATTACTATCCGTCCGTTTTCTTTTTTATACCCTATTATTTCCTGGCTGTGTCGGCCATATTTTTGCACATTGCCAGCTTGCATTATTTAAAAACCAAATCGGTGTGGACTTCATACGTTATAGCAACTATAGGCATAATAACTTCAGTTCTGATTATTATTGGTTTCACAAATGAATTTCAATGGCTTGAAGTGCCTGTAGAGTATCAACATTTTATAGAAAAATATTTTGGAAAAGGCCATTGAAAGGTTTTAGTGCAAAGGACTTCGCAAGATTCGGGTTTTGAAGCCGAAGGAAGGTCAATAACTTTGTGTTACAAAACGCTAAGATCATGGAAACTCAAAAGGAGATTAACTATAAAAGGATTGCAGACTCGATTGATTTTTTCAAACAAAATTTCAAATCGCAACCAAGCCTTGAAGATGCAGCAGAACATGTGAATTTAAGCCCGTTTCATTTTCAAAGAATGTTCCAGGAATGGGCAGGCGTTACTCCAAAGCAGTTTTTGCAATACCTGAGTGTGGAGCATGCGAAGGAAATTCTAAAGAATTCCGGAGCAACACTTTTTGACACCGCTTTTGAAACAGGATTATCAGGTACAGGAAGGTTGCACGACCTTTTTATTAAGGTGGAAGGGATGACGCCCGGCGAATATAAAAACGGAGGAGAATTACTTAACATCAACTATAGCTTTGCAGAAAGCCCTTTTGGTCACATCATTGTAGCCTCTACACAAAAAGGAATCTGTCACATGGCCTTTGCTGATGAAGGAAGGGAAAAAGCATTTGAACAGCTACGATCAATTTTTCCTAATGCCAGATACAGCCAAAGTGTAGACAATATACAGCAAAACGCTTTATTTATTTTCGGTCTGGATTGGAGTAAGCAAAAGGAAATTAAACTTCATTTAAAAGGTACAGCCTTTCAGATCAAAGTGTGGCAAGCCCTTCTGGAAGTGCCGGCGGGCAAAATGACTACCTATTCTAACCTTGCACTGAAGGCGGGACATGAAGGGGCTTCGAGAGCAGTGGGCACTGCCGTTGGAAATAATCCTGTCGCATTTCTGATTCCTTGCCACAGGGTCATCAAATCTACCGGAGAAATTGGCCAATACCACTGGGGAAGTACACGTAAAACTGCAATTATAGGATGGGAAGCATCCCGAGCTTCTTTAATCAGTAGATAGCTTGAGTATGCACTAATTAAATTACTGATAATCTAAGTATTATGAAAAACATAATTCAACGACTGGAATCCAGAAGTTGGGATAACCTTCTGAAGGACCTTCGCCAAAACGGTTATGTATTAGCAACAAATATTCTCACGAAAGAGGAATGTAAAGATTTAATAGAAGCATATAATGACGACAATTTCTACAGAAAAACCATCAATATGGAGCGCTATCGTTTTGGAAAAGGGGAATATAAATACTTTGACTATCCTTTGCCTCAGCTTGTTACTAACATCCGTGAGTATGTCTATGCAAAAATTGTCCCGGTGGCAAATACCTGGATGAATGCGTTGAATATCAACGCAAATTTCCCATTAAAACACAGCGAGATGAAAAAACTTTGTCATGACCACGGGCAAAGTAAACCCACCGTTTTGATCCTAAAATATGGGAAAGGCGGATTCAATACACTTCACCAGGATCTTTATGGAGAAATTTATTTCCCGATACAATTGGTACTTTTCCTTAATGAAGAGGGTGAAGATTATACTGGAGGTGAATTTGTGTTAACAGAGCAAATTCCACGCGCGCAGTCAAAAGCAAACGTCCTGCGTCCAAAGCGGGGCGATATGTTGCTGTTCACCACAAATTTTCGCCCGGTAAAAGGAACAAGAGGATATTACAGGGTCAATATGAAACACGGCGTAAGCCCCTTGCACAGCGGGAAAAGACATACATTAGGAATAATCTTCCATGACGCGAAATCTTAATAAAAGGCAGGAGAAATGTCATTATTTATTTCCTCTCTTTTTATAAAAAATTTCCGAAATAAATAGGTATAGAGGTCAGATTCATTGTATTACATAAAACCTTTAATCAAACCCCTATTTATGAAATACTTTAAAACCCCTTACACTTTTTTTATTTTTTTATCTTTTTTCACTTGCTCAAGCCTTTTCTGCCTTTCACAATCCAATGATTCAAATGAGGAACAGCTAAATCCTTCTTTCGTGCAGCAAACGTCAGATGCAGACCGGTTAATTATTGAACATAAGTATGAGAAGGCCCTGACGATACTCGATTCACTTTCAATAATCTCTCCTGAGAATTTAATTCTTAAAGAGAGATCAGGGCTTTGTTATTACCGGTTAGGCATGTTATCACGAGCAAAAGATGTCTATAAAGAAATACTTAAAACTGATACTGCACATTCGGTTGCACTTAATCAGCTTGGTCAGATTTGTATTAAAGAAGGGAATTTGATGGAATCAATCCAATACTATAATCGTCTTACCCGGATTGACTCCACCAACAGTTATTATTTTAAGCAGTTGGGACAAATTCAAAGTAAAGCGGGAAGTATTTTGGGAGCCATAAGCATGTATTCAAAAACGTTGACATTGAATCCCAGGGACATTGAAGTATATGCCTCGCTCGCTGAACTTTTAATAGAAACAGAAATAATGGAAATAGCAGACAGTATAATAGGTATGGGCTTACAAGTGGACTCAACCAATTATAATTTGAAAATGCTGCAGGCAAAATCAGCTTTTCAACAAAATCGTTTCGAGGAAGTCACCGAAGTGATCGAAGGTATTTTGCATGAAAAAGACACAATACCAATTTTTGCCAATCTTCTCGGCTCAAGTTATTATAGATTGAAAGAATACAAAAAGGTGATTCCCTGCATGCAACTTCTCCTTAAATCAGATTACGACCAGGACTGGATTTATTTCTACCTGGGGATTGCTTATCGGGAAACTGGCAATGAGGAACTATCTACCCATCATCTTAAACTTGCTGTACAAAAAGGAATTTCTAAAAACATAGATTCCTATTATACCCAACTTGGCATTAGTTATGACAAAGCGAACGATTACTCAAATGCTATACTTTTAAGAAAGCTTATGAGTATGAACAAAACGAACTCCTGTTGTATAGAATAGCCACAGCTTCTGATAAGTATAGCAAGGACAAGAAAAAAGCGCTGGAATATTATGAAAAGTATCTTACTTCAGGCGATACAACCAAGGCACTTATAGAATATACCCAAAAACGTATTTCTCAATTAAAAGGAAAAGCGAAGCCTCAAGAACTAAGGGAATCTATGCCAGATAGCCTTGCTTATGATGCGGAGTGATTTTAATATTTTATAAAATTTTGCCTTGAAGCAGGTCTAGAAAGAACTAAATTTTGGAACTGTATAGTTTTTAATAGATTAAGGGCTGAAGCCCTGAAAATCAAAAAATCTTATCTATTCCCCGTCCTGAAGTACGGGGGCTAATCAGACTACAATTGTACTAATTGTTTATTCAATTGTTTTTACAAACTCCTCCAATCGTCTTCGGTACAGTTCCTCCTTCTCCTGCTCCTCTCTTAGGTAATCCATAATATTCAACGTTTTGCTATCATTCTCTTTTACTTGTTTCACGGGTATTACATACTCAATTTGAGGCTTTTCAAAATCCCTTGAGCTTTCCAGTGCCAAGCCTTTGTCTATTCCCTTTAATACTGCCCAGGAAAAAAGAATAAGGAAGATAATAAGAAGGATCATTTGCTATTTAATCAGTTAAAATATATCTCTTAAAGGCACCACCAAAAGAATTAGTTCCTTAACAATCGCCTCACAAAAAAAATCGCCCCCTATGACTAAAATTATAAAAGAAATTAAAATTTAAACTATATTGCCGGCTTTTTAACCTAAACCAAACATGCAACAAAACAAAGAAACAAGCTATGGCTCTGCCCTGGGGACCTTAGTTGTGGTATTTTTTTTCTGGGGATTTTCATCTTCCTCAAATGGTATTCTGATTCCTTTTTGCAAAACACATTTCAATCTTTCTCAATTTGAATCGCAACTGATAGATACTGCTTTCTACGGTGCCTATTTTGTAGGTTCTTTGATTTTATATCTTGCTTCCACTGGAGTCGGATATGATATTTTAAACAAAATAGGCTTTAAAAAAGGAATTATTTATGGCTTATTGCTTTCAGTATTTGGATCAGTTTGTGTTGTTCTTGCGGTGAATTCTGGACAATATGGTTTTATTCTGATGTCCATATTTATCCTGGTTTTAGGATTTTCTCTACAGCAAACAGCAGCGAATCCTTTTGTGATTGCGCTTGGTGAACCTGCCACCGGAGCTCATCGGCTCACCTTGGCAGGCGGTGTCAATTCTTTTGCTACAGCCATCGGCCCCATTGTAATTACCCTTGTGCTTTTTGGAGCTGTCGTAGCTACCGATGAACAAGTAGCAAATGCTGCAATAACTTCCATTAACTCCTTATATATAGGATTAGGCGTATTAATGTTAATTATTGCAGGGATCTTTGCCATAGCAAAAATGCCGAACGTTACATCTACCGGGGAATTTGAAAAGACAGGAAAAGCAACAAAAACCCTTTTATACATAACCGGAACAATTATAGCGCTTACAATTGTAGGATTTTTAATCGCCGAAAGTGCTGGAGAAACAGGAAAACTTATCCTTTTGGCGTTGATTGTTATAACCGTAATCGCCATATTATTGCAATCAAATGTCGCTGCTCAGAAAAATAGCGAAGGTTGGGGTGCGATGAAGTATCCTCAATTGGTATTGGGGATGATTGCAATTTTTGTTTATGTAGGTGTGGAAGTTACCATTCAGAGTAATATGGGTGCTTTGCTGGCGACACCCGAATTTGGAGGACTTAATGAATCACAGATCTCGCATTATATTTCTCTGTATTGGGGAAGTTTGATGATTGGCCGATGGACTGGAGCGGTAAGTGTATTTAACATAAGCAAATCTTTAAAAAATGTATTAACCATCATTGTTCCCTTTGTTGCTTTCGGTGTTATTTTGGGAGTAAATCATATAAGCGGTGTGGATGTAAGCGATTTATATATTTATGCAATTTGTATCATTATATTAATTGCTGCGAACTTCTGGGCGCAGGAAAAGCCGGCCAAACTGCTCATGATCTTAGGCGTAATCGGTGTCATCGCAATGCTCATAGGTTTATTTTTTTCAGGAATGGTTGGACTTTTTGCCTTTATCAGCGGAGGACTGGTCTGCTCAATAATGTGGCCATCTATATTTGCACTAAGTATTACCGGATTAGGGAAATTTACAAGCCAGGGTTCAGCGTTTTTAATTATGATGATCTTAGGTGGCGCTATCATCCCTACCTTACAAGGTTCATTAGCAGATTTCACAAACATTCATGCTTCTTATATTATCCCGGTTATTTGTTTTGCTTACCTGGGATTTTTTGGATGGAAAGTAGCAGCGGTTTTAAAAGCCCAGGGATTTGATGTAGAAAACACCGAAGTAAAAGGTGGACATTAACAACCGATGATTCAATTGATAGAAAGAAAGGGTTTTCTAAACGAAAACCCTTTTTTATTTAGTGATCTATATAAACATTCGTGCCTTATTTTAAATACACCTTTGATTCTTAGCGCTTTCCCCAATTCTCCCCGAAAAAATTTTCAGTAAAGAAATTAAAATAAACAAAGAAATTAAAATTTGAACTATATTAGGGGCTTTTTAACCGAAACCCTTGCCTATGAAACTGTCCCGGCGACTACCTCTTAAAAAAAATTGGAGCACATCCGGTCATTTTGTAGGTGCAATTAAAAAAACCTAAACATACTTTACGAATGAAACAAAACGAACAAACTAACTATGGCTCTGCTTTGTCTA
The DNA here is from genome assembly GCA_035628645.1 of Cytophagales bacterium. Taxonomy (GTDB): domain Bacteria; phylum Bacteroidota; class Bacteroidia; order Cytophagales; family Cyclobacteriaceae; genus DASPJL01. Next base: position 38,459 of record DASPJL010000180.1, read on the forward strand.
CCCTGGTTATGGTATTCTTCTTCTGGGGATTCCTGGCGGCGTCAAACGGGATCTTTATACCCTTCTGTAAATCACATTTTAACTTATCACAATTTGAATCTCAGTTGATAGATTCAGCATTTTACGGAGCTTATTTCATTGGCTCTTTAATTTTATATCTTGCCTCCACAGGAGTAGGCTATGATATTTTGAACAAAATTGGCTTCAAAAAAGGAATTATCTATGGTTTGATCATTTCCGTAATCGGAGCTGCGACGATGATCCCCGCTGTAAATGCTGGAAATTATTATTTCATTCTGGGTGCATTCTTCATCATTGCGCTTGGTTTTTCTTTGCAGCAAACCGCGGCAAATCCCTTTGCAATTGCCCTTGGAGAACCTGCAACCGGCGCACATAGATTAAGCCTGGCAGGTGGAGTAAATTCCTTTGGAACAACCATAGGACCTATCATTGTAACTCTTGTTCTTTTTGGCGCAGTGGTAGTAACGCCGGAGCAGGTTGAAAATGCTTCAATAAGCTCTATCAATTACTTGTATATGATATTGGGCGGAGTATTTTTATTGGTAGCAGGAATCTTTGCTATAGCAAAAATGCCAAGAGTAACCTCTAATGAAGAGTTCGAGAAAACCCAAAAGGCTACAAATACGATGTTTGCCATCACGGGACTTGTGGTAATACTTGCCATTGTAGGGAATCTTCTTCCTGCAGAAACCGGCGATGAAGGAAAATTAGCGTTGCTTGTAGTCGCGCTTGTTGGCATTATCTTCATCTTATTTATTTCTCTTCAATCTGCTCAGAAAAACAGCCAGGGCTGGGGAGCAATGAAATACCCTCAGCTTGTTTTAGGTATGATCGCCATATTCGTTTATGTCGGTGTGGAAGTAACTATTCAAAGTAACATGGGTGCTTTATTGGCCACTCCTGAATTCGGCGGGTTAAATGAGTCACAAATCTCTCATTATATTTCTCTTTACTGGGGTAGTTTGATGATCGGAAGATGGACCAGTGCAGTAACTGTATTTAATGTGAGCAGCTCAATGAAAAAAATCCTGACCATTGTGGTTCCTTATATAGCTTTTGCAGTTATTCTAGGTGTAAATCATTTAAGTGGAAACGATGTGAGCGACCTTTATATTTATGCTATTCCGATTGCAATTTTAATTGCTGCAAACTTCTGGGCTCAGGAAAAACCGGTAAAACTACTTTTGATTTTAGGCAGTTTTGGTATTATAGCAATGCTTATAGGAATCGCTACAACCGGCACCATCGGATTATTTGCTTTTATTAGCGGTGGATTGGTTTGCTCTATAATGTGGCCATCTATATTTGCTTTGAGCATCACAGGCTTAGGTAAATTTACCAGCCAGGGATCAGCATTCTTAATTATGATGATCTTGGGCGGAGCTATCATTCCTCCTCTTCAAGGTGGTCTGGCTGACATTACAAATATCCATGCTTCTTACTGGGTAACTGTAGGTTGCTTTGCTTACCTGACTTTCTTTGCCTGGAAAGTAGGACAAGTATTAAAAAGCCAGGGAATTGACCTTGAACATACTGAAGTAAAAGGCGGACATTAATTCTTTTTTGTTAACAACCTAAATAAAAGAGGCTTCAATTGAAGTCTCTTTTTTATTTAGTTGGAAGCAGGAAGTCTTCCCTAGAAAAATTTTATAGGTTTAAGATTAAAACCTGAATAGAGTTTAAAATTGAATACCAAAAATTCTACCCATTTCATAAATTCAAGTTCTGACAACTTCCCACTTCCATCTTCCCGCTTCCAACTTTTTCTCTTCTCCCTACACCACCAGAAACTCCAAAGCATGAGGACTGATTGTTATCTTCACCAGTTCTCCTTTCGTTGCCGATACCACTTCATCATCTATATGCAACTCACATGAGGTACTCTGCATTCTTATATTTCGTCCGGAATGGTATGGCACATTTAAATAAATGTGTTGCTTTTGTAAAATACTTTTGAAATAATCCACCAGATGTTCCTTTTCATTTTTCCCGATCAATACCACTTCAAATTCATCATCTTCGTGATTGGCTATCGGTGCAAGCATTAAATTAGGACCGATACACTTAATGTTCATTACTTCCACCATTAGATATTCCCCGGAAAGATCCTTACCATCCACCTCTATCTGATAGGGTTTTGGTTTATATTCTTCAAGCATTTTTAATAACCTAAGAACGGCAAAATTTATTTCCTCCTCCGATGAGGCTTTTTCCCTTGGTGGGTGATCATCATAAATCTCTTTCATTAAATAAGAGAATAAACCATAGCCGGTAGATTCTACAAAGTTTTTCCTCCCCCATACACCCTCTGCAACCCCGGCACTTAGTTTCTTCTTTTTTGACAAACTCCACCTTGGAATAAGTGTGTTATAAGGTTCTTTGACACCAATAGAAGTTGCAATATTATTTGCCGTACCCACAGGAAGTATACCAATAGGCACATTACAGCCCACAAGCTTTCTTGAGATTTTACCTACCGTGCCATCTCCTCCTGCCACTACTATGACGTCAGAAGATCTGCTTATTTCCTCCCAGTTGATACCCTTTTCTTTTGTAGACTGGTATTTGACTTTATATCCGGAGGCGCTTAATGCATCAATTAAATCCTCTTTGGTAGGTTTGCTCAATCCTGCCCCGGGATTATGTAACAAAGTTGCCCTCATTTTGTCTTCTAGTTAACAGATTTACTGGAATAACGTGAAAGCTAAATACGAGTTGATCCTTTAGAAAATAAAGAAATAAGCTATGAATATATTAATTGCAAACGATGACGGAATTTATAGTCCGGGATTATTGGCCCTGGCAGAAGTAGCCACCGAATTTGGTGATGTTCGAATTGTAGCTCCGGATGTGGAACAATCCTCAATGGGCCATGCCATTACGGCTACCCGTCCATTATCATACAAAACCACCCCAATCAAAAATTTTGAAGCCTACCGGGTAAATGGAACGCCGGCAGACTGTGTGGCCCTTGGCGCTTTTAATTGGGAAGAGAATGTGGATGTAGTATTGTCGGGAATTAACCTGGGAACCAATCTCGGTAACTCGTGTTGGCATTCGGGGACTTTGGCTGCAGCAAAACAAGCAGCCTTATTTGGTTTTAGGGGGATCGCTTTCAGTACAGCCGTAAGCAAAAGCGAACCGGACTTCGAACTGCTAAAACCTTATGTGCGACAAGTGCTAAAAATGCTGCTTCCGGAAACAGAGCTTAATCTCGTAAATGTAAATCTTCCATACAATCCAAAAGGCATTCAATGGACAAGACAATCAGTAAGACATTATGATGGCAAAATTGTTCCGGGAGCTGACCCAATGGGAAGGCACCATTTCTGGTTTACTGTAATTCCCGTGGAAGAAACAGAAGAAGGTACGGACCGATATGCGATGAGGCAAGGCATGGTTTCCATCACTCCATTAAGGTTGGATCTGACAAATGAAAAAGCGTTAAATAAAGTATTGACAAAGCATTCCAGTGTTGTGGCAAATGAATAACTATTGGTGGGTTCCATCCCTCCAATAGTTTTCCTTAAAAAATTTAAGCCTTAACTTCTGTGGTTAGTAATTTAACAGTGATTTGGAGTTATTTTTAAAAATATATCTTAAAGTAAGACTTCCATAATATCCACTATTATAAAACTGGCTTAAAAGTATTTTATATTTCCGGCTTTGGAATCCAATTGCAACTCCACTATTATTTAGTCCCCATATCACTTTTTTGTATTTAAACATTAAACTAAAATCTTCCAATAAGATTTCTGGTTTACTTCCGGGAAATTTCCTGAAACCCAAAACCAATTGAGGTGTAACAGAAAATTTTGATTCTAAAGATTTTTGAAAAGAATACCCCAACAGAAAATAAGAAGTAGTAAAATCATTAGTAGTAAAAATACTATATCTGTTCCCGAATCTCTTCGACGCATTAAAAATATCGAACGTAATTCCTACATATAACTTTCTTGTATTAAATAAAAACCCCGCTCTTCCTTTTGCACTCCAACTAGAAGTGTTGTTTCTGAAAGTTTCAACAGAATCTAAAAATCCCCATTTCGTGTTGGAGTTAAAATTGGTATAACTATAGTCAAAAAAGGGAGCAAATGTATATTTTCCTCTAAAAGACAATTTGGGAGATATTGCAAAAGTTATGAACGTAACTTTATCATTCATTTCATTTTCTGCAAGTGCCCCGTTAATTTGGATAGCATTAAAATTGTGCTTTGAATGGCCATAGCCCGTACTCACTCCTACTCCTGTTCTTATTTTAGGAATAAAACCGTCTACAGTTATTGCATTTACATTGTTTAGCGTAATAGAAGAAGTTGTAAGCCCACTACCAAAATTCATTCTTAAATTCCCTGTCTCACCTGCAAAACCCCCGTTATATTTTATAGGCTGAGTACCTAAGGGAAGCTCCTGTGCAGATAACTTCAAAGCCAATAGAATACTGATACAGCAAAGTGCTGTTGTTATTATTTTCTTCATAGTAGTGTTGTTGGTTTATTAATTAAAAATTTGAAACATCCAGAGGCACAACGTAGGGCACATTTCCTTTTCTAAATTGGTTTGCTATTCGTCTTTCCGTGTCCTTCCTCGTTTTTCTGTTTCCGGCCCTCACTTCTTTTCGGGTAAGGGTTCTTTTTGCTTTTTTTATCTTCATCCTTTTAACTGGATAAGTATTAGTTAAAAAAATGGTTGCGCCTATTACCAGCCCTTTTTTCTGAACTTCATGTAAAGTCTTGTTTTCTACCTTTTCTTCGTAACATACTTGTATTGTGTCAAAAAGTACTTCCTGTGGCGTTTCTACGATACCAGTATTTTCATATTTATAAATTTCCTTTTTATTAAAGCCAAGTTTACTTTCATCTCTTAAAATTTTCTCCTGAAAAAAACTCCGCTTTTCTACTCCAACTTCGCTTAATTCTGGTTCTTTCAAAGTCGCATGAATAATAAAGAGAAGAAAACTCACGAATAAAATAGAATTCAAACTGAGGTTCCACCATTGCCTTCTGCTTTTTACAAATAATTTCTGCTCAAGTTCACTGGTATAAGAAAAACCTTCACTAATAATGGTCACCTTCCACAACTCTACCTGCTCTTTAATTTCGTCATCCTTTAACAATCTCAACTCAAAAACTTCCTTATCTTCCAGGGGAAGCTCACCTTCAATATATTCGAAGATGATTTGATCCAAATCTTTATCCTCTCTTCTCATA
>DASPJL010000181.1:0-30342 GCA_035628645.1 Cytophagales bacterium
GAAAAGAAATATGTGTATGTGGTGGATGCAAAGAATATCGTGCATTCCAGAGAAATTACCATCAGTGCTGAAATGGAAGATATTTATGCCGTAAATGAAGGGCTGGCTGAAAACGAGAAAATTCTTCTTGAGGGCTTGCGAAAGGTAAGAGATAAGGATAAAATAACCTTTGACTATGAGAAGCCTGAAACAGTAATATCCAATTTAAAATTACATGCAGAATAATTTAATTATTTAAAAAGACTTAATATGTTTAACAAGTTTATTCATAGGCCGGTCCTGTCGATAGTGATCTCAGTTGTCATTATCTTCATGGGTATACTGGCCATCAACACCCTCCCTATATCGCAGTTTCCGACCATTGCACCCCCAACGGTAAATGTATTTATAGCCTATCCTGGTGCAAGTGCGGATGTATTGGTTCAATCGGTACTTATTCCGATGGAAAAGTCAATTAACGGAACCCCTGGTATGAAGTACATGACGTCAGATGCCACGAGCGCCGGTGAAGCTACCATACAAGTTGTTTTTGACCTGGGTACTGATCCCAGCCAGGCGGTTGTAAACGTTAAGAACCGGATTGAGCAGGTGACCAACAGGCTCCCTACACTGGTACAACGGGAAGGTATTATCGTGAGTCCCTCCCAGCCAAACATGCTGATGTATGTAAATCTCTTCAGTAAAGATAAAAAAGCAGATGAAAAGTTTCTTTACAACTTTGCCAGTGTTAATATATTACCGGAACTACAAAGACTAAGAGGGGTAGGACGTACACAAATACTTGGTAGCAGGCGATATGCCATGCGTATCTGGTTGAAACCTGATCGAATGCGCGCGTATAACGTTTCAACGGAAGAGGTGATGAAGGCGCTGGAAGAACAAAGCATCATCGGTTCCCCGGGAAGATTAGGCAGAGCAGATGGAAAGCGTTCACAGTCCCTTGAATATGTATTGACTTACGAAGGAAGGTATAGTGAGCCGAAACAATATGAAAATGTAATTGTTCGGGCTAACCCGGAAGGGGAGATTCTTTACCTGAAAGATGTGGCAGAGGTAAATTTCGGAAGCGAGTTCTACGACATTTACTCCAACCTGAATTCCCATCCTTCCGCTGCTATTACTCTAAAACAGAATTACGGCAGTAATGCGAGCGAAGTAATCGCAAGTGTAAAAACGAAACTCGAAGAGATTAAAGCCAGTTCTTTTCCTCCGGGGATGGACTATGAGATCAGTTATGACGTTTCAAATTTTCTCGGTGCCTCGATAGAAAAAGTAATACATACCTTGGCAGAAGCCTTCATTCTGGTAGCGCTTGTAGTATTTCTGTTCCTAGGCGACTGGCGCTCTACACTGATACCAACGCTTGCAGTTCCGGTATCACTGATCGGGACCTTCTTCTTCATGCAGTTTTTCGGACTTACCATCAATCTAATTACTTTGTTTGCGCTCGTACTCGCTATCGGGATAGTAGTTGACAATGCCATTGTTGTGGTAGAGGCGGTTCACGCCAAGATGGAAGAAGAGAATCTTTCGCCTTATAAAGCTTCAAAAAAAGTACTTCATGAAATCAGCGGCGCTATTATAGCCATCACCCTCGTAATGACTGCCGTGTTTATTCCCGTTGCATTTATGTCTGGGCCGGTGGGTATATTTTACAGGCAATTTTCCATTACCATGGCCACTGCCATTGTCCTTTCAGGGGTAGTTGCACTTACCCTTACGCCGGTTCTTTGTGCCATGCTCTTGAAGAATACTCATGGACAGCCAAAGAAGAAAAATGTGCTGACGAAAGTTCTCGACGGTTTTAACAGCGGATTTGAAAAAGTCACCGGAAAATACGTTGGACTGCTAAAAATAATTGTGAACAGGAGAGTGGTTACTTTCGGTATGTTGATCGCATTCTGTTTCGCAATATGGGTAACAGGAAATACACTTCCTTCCGGCTTTATTCCCGCCGAAGACCAGGGAATGATCTACGCCATTGTTCAAACGCCTCCCGGCGCTACGTTGGAAAGGACGAACGATGTAACCCATAAACTCCAGGCAATCGCTGAAGAGGTTGAAGGGATACAATCGGTTTCTGCCCTCGCGGGTTATGAAGTATTGACGGAAGGACGGGGATCTAACGCAGGAACGTGCCTTATAAACCTAAAAAACTGGTCTGATCGGAAACATACCGCTGAAGAAATTATAGAAGAATTGGAGGAGAAAGCCCATGACATTCCGGGAGCGACCATAGAATTCTTTCAGCCACCAGCCGTTCCAGGCTATGGCGCAGCAGGTGGCTTTTCCTTGCGTCTTTTGGATAAAACCAATTCAGGAGATTATAAAGCTTTTGAAAAGGTAAACGATGAATTCATGGACGCGCTTAGAAAGCGTGAGGAGTTGAAAGGCTTATTTACCTTTTTCGCCGCCAACTATCCTCAATACGAACTTGAGATCGACAACAAAGCCGCTATGCAAAAAGGGGTTTCTATCGGTAAAGCCATGGACAACCTGTCAATTTTAATCGGTAGCTCCTACGAACTAGGTTTTATTCGCTTCGGGTCTTTTTACAAGGTCTTCGTACAAGCTGCACCGGAGTACAGGGCACTTCCTGATGACCTTTTGAAGCTTTATGTAAAAAACGACAAGGATCAGATGGTTCCTTATTCGGCTTTCATGAAAATAAATAAAACACAGGGACTTAATGAAATTACCAGATACAATATGTACACCACGTCGGCAATCAATGGTTCTCCGGCAGCGGGATACAGCAGCGGTGAAGCAATTAAGGCTATCCAGGAAGTGGCTGAAAAGACGCTACCACGAGGATATGGCATAGATTGGGCAGGTCTTGCAAAAGATGAGGTCGCGCGTGGAAACGAAGCGCTTTATATTTTCCTTATCGTTTTGGTATTTGTATACATGGTATTGGCTGCCCAATACGAAAGCTTCGTCTTACCTCTGGCGGTAATCCTTTCCCTTCCGGCTGGAATTTTTGGATCGTTTATGCTACTGAAAGTGATGGGACTGGCAAACGACATTTATGCCCAGGTTGGGATGGTAATGTTGGTCGGTTTGCTCGGTAAAAATGCCATTTTGATTGTGGAATTTGCAGTCCAAAAACACAGTCAGGGCATGTCCGTACTTAACGCAGCGATCGAAGGTGCCAAAGTCCGTTTTCGCCCCATTCTAATGACTTCCTTGGCCTTTATTGCGGGATTGATTCCTTTGGTTTTTGCCACAGGCCCTGGCGCCATTGGCAATCGAACCATAGGCGCTTCTTCACTTGGAGGTATGCTTCTCGGAACAATCTTCGGGGTGATCCTCGTCCCCGGATTGTATTACATGTCCGGTAAATTGATAGAAAACCGTGCGCTAATCAGAGACGAAGAGGAAAATCCTTTAAGTGAGGAATTTGCCCCTGACGAAGAAGCAGAAGAAGAAGTAGATGTTTTAACCGAAGAACTGAATCAAAATGTTTAAAAGAATCATATATCAATGCTTGGGAGTAGTGGGCATAACATTAAGCTTTTCGGCTTGTACGCCTACCCTAGTCCAAAAAACCGCCAATACAACAGTCCCAGCAAGTTACAATAACTCGCAGGACACTACCAATACAGCAAAGGTCAGGTGGAAGGAGTTTTTTACCGATCCGAATCTGAATGCCCTCATTGATACAGCCCTGAAGAACAACCAGGAGTTGAACATTACTTTGCAGGAAATTGAAATTTCGAGAAACGAAATAAGGGCCAGAAAGGGAGAGTACTTGCCTTTTGTTGGATTAAGAGCTGGCGCTGGTGTTGAAAAGGTAGGCGAATACACCCATCAAGGCGCCACTGATGCCACTACTGAGTATGAACCCGGCAAAGAAATGCCCGAACCTTTGCAGGATTATCTATTGGGCGCATTTGCTTCATGGGAAGTGGACATATGGCATAAGCTGCGGAGTGCGAAAAAATCTACAATGTATAGGTATTTGTCATCCGTTGAAGGCAAAAACTTTATGGTTACCAATTTGATCGCCGAGATCGCTAATTCTTATTACGAATTAATGGCGCTTGATAATCAGTTGGAAATACTTAAAAGGAACATTGAAATACAAAAAAATGCACTGAAAATAGTAAAACAGCAAAAAATGGCGGCTAAGGTTACCGAACTTCCTGTACGGAAATTTGAGGCCGAGGTATTAAAAAACCAAAGTAGTTTATACTACATTCAGCAAAATATTATAGAAACTGAGAACAGGATTAACTTCCTGGTTGGCCGGTATCCGCAGCCAATCGAAAGAAATTCTAAGGCTTTCAGTGAATTGGTGCCTGATACTGTTTATACCGGCATTCCTGCTCAATTACTGGAAAACAGGCCTGATATTAAACAGGCCGAACTGGAACTGGCAGCAGCTAAGCTGGATGTAAAAGTAGCCAAAGCTAATTTTTATCCTACTTTAGGGATTACCGCCGGTGTAGGTTTTCAGGCATTTAAACCGGCCTATTTCTTAAAGACACCAGAGTCATTGCTTTATTCTTTAGCCGGAGATCTAACTGCGCCATTGATCAACCGGAATGCGATAAAGGCAACTTATTATAGTGCTAACGCAAAGCAGATACAGGCCATTTATGATTACGAACGTACCATTTTAAACGCGTATATTGAAGTGGCCAATCAACTGTCAAATATCAGTAACCTGAAAAATAGCTACGATTTGAAGGCAAAGCAGGTGGAAGCGCTCACACAGTCGATCACTATTTCAAACAGCCTTTTCAAATCTGCCCGAGCGGACTATATGGAGGTACTACTGACTCAACGTGACGCCTTGGAATCAAAATTTGAACTTATTGAAACCAAAAAGGAGCAATTGAATGTAATGGTCAATCTTTACCAAGCACTAGGAGGTGGATGGAAATAAATAAGTAAGACTGATAAGTTAATAAAAGCTGCCCGGAAAAGCATGGATGGGCAAAAGATTGAGGGTGTACAAAAAGTATTTTCTTTGCGTATTGCTGAATTTATTTCAGCATCTTAATGACGTAAAGATCCCGAAAATAAATTCGGGGAGACTTTTGGACATCCTCTTCTTTTTAGGGTTTATAAAGCCCCAAAATTGTCCAAAAGTTCTTACTCGGAAATAGCGTTTCTATCATAAAACATAAATACTGGTACTAATCAATGAAAGGAATGTTAGAGCTGATTTCTTGTGGAGATAATAGGGGAAAAAAAGTAATTATTGTTGTAATTTGTTCTTCTGAAGATACTTTAATTAATCTGTTTCTTAAAAAACATTTTAAATCCTGTTAATACTAATACAAATGCTATAAAATAAGAAAGGCTAAAAGTTTTCAAAGCTTGCAAATCTGTAATTACAAATAATGTCTTTTGCCAAATCGGTTCTGGCCCTCCCTTAATAATTCCTGCTGTCAGACAACATAGAAAATATGTAATGGTATAAGAAATTAATAGAGTATAAATAACTGATAATCTGCTAAAAAGTAAATTAAGGAAATAAGCAAAGAAAGTAATGTATAGCAGAATAAAAAAGCTTCTGATTGTTGCACCGACAATTGCCATTTTCATATTTCCAGCATCATCATAGTTAATAATTAGAAAAAGAGCTAATTCAAAAAACAGAAAAATAAAATTCACAATCAAAAGAACATCATTTCTTTTCATAATGTTAACCTAGCTAACTATTTGGTTATATGCAAGAGCAATTTAAAACCAGCAGCAAGAATGGGCAAACCACCTGTCTACACGCTGTACTTTCTTTATATATGTAATTTTTAATAGATATTACAGCGACAAAAGAAAAGAAATTTACATCTTATAAAATACCACGGGTTTTACATGGAACGGTAGGGTACATTACTTTTGGCAATAGCACACAATGTTAGTTTACACTCATTCATTTTTAAACCATTACCTCAAATAGTATTAGTTGTTCTTTACTCGTAAAACATCATAAGTGTGGAAGAGAATTTGGGGAGGTTGGAAGTGCTTAATAAAAGTGCCGTAGAGTTTATAAAGTCAAAAGTTAACTTTAAAAATCTACTTAAAAAGAAAGAAGAGTAAAGAAATTAATAACGGCAGTCAATTCATATATGATGGTTGTCAGACTTCATTTGGATTTACCCTCCAACGTAGTTTCCGATTCCTAAAGCAGTCTTTGGGCTCATACTGCCATATAAACAAGAGGTCAGATGACGAATGTCCACTTCCGTGTATAGCATTATATAGTCATTCTATTTAGGTTTATCAGTTGTTTGGGTTTCAACCTTTGCTGCCCATGCTTCCAACGCAAGAATTGCGTCGTACAAGACACCTGCTGAACCTCTGAAGGTACCTGAACCGGTAGGCTTGTTGTCCACGGTATACCATTCGTAAAAACCGTCATTTGCCACTACTCTTTCCACCATAGGGCGGAGTTCCTGATAAGCTTCCTGTATCATTCCCCGATCCACCAGCGCCAACACCATCCGTGCACCAAACCAAGTCCAATCCCCACCATTTTGATAGCCGTAAGGATACATTCCCTCGTTTTTAAAATAACCTGCCGGATAGGGTGGATAAAGCGTGAGCCCGATACTTGCCGCACCTGAAGCCTCTACATTGGCCCGCATTTTTTCCAGCGATTTGCGCACCTGCGCTGAATCGAGTAATCCTGCTTGTATGGCTACAGCAGTCCCGCCATGGTAATAGATTTGATTTTCATCAAATTCCGGTGGAAAGGGGGATTCTCCCAAATATAAATGAGGGATAAACTTCTCATTGTCCTGGTCCCAAAGGTGTTCCATGGCATTATTTGCTATCTTCTTTCTGATTTCTTTCCATTTATTTCCCTCACCATCCAGCATGTCAATAAGGTTATCCAAAGCGATCAAAAACATGGCGTTATCATAAATATCAATCGCATAATGGGTATCATCTGTCAAGTACACGCCCCACTCATGCTCCGGCTGCACATCCCCCCAATCAGCAGTAGTAGCTCCCCAAAGCAATCCATGAGCGGAATCCAGTCTGTGCTCGATCAAGAAACTCATTGCCATCTCCAGACGCTCAACCACAGTGATGTCACCGATTTTCTCCTCTAAAAACAAGTTGTCCCCGGATTTTTGAACATATTTAAAGACGGCCTGAACCAATGAAGATTCCTGGTCGGTTTCTACAGTATTTTTATGGCCGGCATATTGACTTTCAAGCGCGGTATGGATGTAAGTATATCCACCTTCTGACTGCACTGCCTTTCCCTTGGGAATAAAGCCATCTACAATATTTCCATCGGCACCCTGAAGTCTAAAAAATACCCGTAAATTCTCTTTGATGACTTCCTTGTCATGGCGGAGGGCGGAGAGATCTATAAAGGTATTGTAATCCCGTATCCAAACTTCACCATATCCGTCTCCTGCATTAAATCCGGATTCTACTACTTCCAGCGCCTTGGCCTTGACAGATGTAAAGGTGCTGTCTTGGAGGATTTGTTGAGCAAGCTGAGAATCGCCACTCTCCCTTGGATTGGATTGGCATGCCGTCAGAAAGGTTAGAAAAATCCAGTAAAAAAAATGTCTGTACATATCCATGGCTTTATGGTTTATTATTTATCACATTGTGAACTGACCCTTAACATGAAACTAATTTTTTGTAGGAACTGGCGCTATACCCCATTTTGTATTAGGTTCTGGCCCCATTTCCAATACCAGTTCTCCTCCTTGGAGAATTTCCCTTACGGGAAACCAAAACTGATTTAATGACCTTCCGTTAAGCGATGCCTTTTGAACATATTTGTTCTTTCTGCTGGTATTTTTGGCCCTGATGGTAAAAGTGCCGGTACGACCAAAATTGTTTCCGAGGTCAATATCTATCTTTTCAAAAACCGGACTGCCTATTTCATAAACAGGATCCACCCTTGCCCCCCCATCTACCTGAAACAATCCCAGTGAAGCCATAATAAACCAGGCACTCATTTGTCCCTGATCTTCGTCTCCCAAATAAGCATTAGTGACCTCATATCCATAGTAGCGGTCAAGAATTGCCCTACTCCACTTCTGTGTCAGCCAAGGTTTTCCCGCATAGTTGAAAAGGAAAGCAAAATGCATCGACTGCTGGTTGCCCTGCACGACAGGATAATCCCAATACTGATCATTCGGTCCGTTGAACCGCCAGCGATCACTTTCTTCAAAACCCCATTCCAGCCGATCAAGAAATTTTTGCCTGCCGATTGTCTTTATCAATCCCGGAACATCCTGCGGAACGAAAAATGACAGTTGCCATGCATTCCCTTCTACATAATGATGATTTGCACCTGATTTGAAAGGATCAAAATCCTTCAACCAATTGCCTTTAGAATCCTTCATTCTGGCATAGCCTGTTTCCGGATCAATGACATTCTTCCACCAGGTTCCCCTATCAGAAAAAATCTGATACGCATCCTTTTTTCCCAATGCTTTCGCAAACTGCGACACCGTCCAGTCATCAAAACTGTACTCCAGAGAATTGGAGAATCTACCCTTGTCGTAAGGTACATATTGATGTTTCAGATAGGTTTCCAAATCGCGGTTTCCTGCCAAGCCGCCTCCTACTTTTTCGGCTGGCGTTGTCTGCATTTTCACCACCGCTTCAAATGCTTTTTCTGCATCAAAATCCCTGATCCCCATCTGATATGCCCCCACTATCAAGGGGATTTCATGTTCGGCCACCATCACGGGGATATATTCCATTCCTGCAGGCCCCTTAGCCAACCAACCCGCATTGTCATACATGGCCAGCTGTGATCTCACCCACTGATTTGACCATTCTGGTGTGACTAAATTCCAGAATTGGTTCAGGTTCCAGAAAGTGTTCCAAAACGCATCACAACCCAATGCCAGATCGTTTGGATCCTTAAATTTTTGAACTTTTTCCTCGGCATCCACCCAACTTCCGTCAACGTCACTAAAGGTGTTCCTACTGGCCAGTGCTCTATACATATTGGTATAAAATCTTTCTTTTTCCCGGGCATCATGGCTACTCACCTTTACCCTGCCGAGCAGCTCTTCCCAGACCTGCTGATGGTGCGCCACTACAGCCTGAAAATCCCAGCCAAACTTGTCTGAAATTTCTGTCTGCAGGTTTTCGGCAGCATTGGCTATACTAACGTAAGAGATTCCGGTCCTCATTTGTACAGTATTGGATTTCTTTAGATCAAATTCCACAAATGCACCTGCTTTTTTGGGTTTGACAGCCACCAGATTAGCCGCTGCTATAATTTCATTTTCCCAAGTTGAAAACTTATTAAATGGCTGGTCGAATTCAATAACAAAATGGACTATATACTCCGCTCCCCCCTCTTTAGACCAGACGTTGGGTGACAGCTGATGGCTAAAGCCTTCAATTCTGTTTGCAGAAACTCTTGTAATTTCACATCTTTCTATTTGGTAGCCATATTCTGAAGGAATGGTTAAATCGATCATGACCCTACCAGAATTACCTTTTTGATAAGTATACTTTTGAAAAGAGGCTCGATTGGTGGCCGTTAGATCCGCTAAAATATCAGTATCGGTCAGATGCACCTGATAATGGCCCAACCCTGCTTTTTCTGTTTTTTTATTAAAACGAGAACGGTAGCCGGATTCAGGATCACTTTGGTCTCCTACTTGTGTCTGAATTTCATCTCCACTAGTGGGGAATGTACCCAAACCGGTCATGGTCCATTCATGAATGTGACTGAATGTGCCAATAGATTCAAAATTCGGATCATAACCAGCCTGCCACCCAGAATTCTGATTGTCCGGACTCAGTTTCACCATTCCGAATGGCATCCATGGTCCAGGTGCAATCATCCATCTGGAATGAGCTGTTCCCAGTAAGGTATTGACATACTCGCCAAGTCCCTTTGGTTTTTGAGGGTTCCTATCCACCCTTCCTTCCTTTAAAACTTTGCCGTCCACCAACACCTTATAATCACTGGTCTTATTATGTTTAGATGCCTTCATGGGAACTTCCAACACATATTTTCCTGTTTCAACGACCTGACTGAAGACGGCTTCTCCATCCAGCTTGACTTCGAGAAGCGGATCATTTTGAATATGGGAAACTTCCACAAGTAGCGGTTGGATTTTTTCCCCTTCATAATTGATTTCGTACTGTGCGGCATGAACTTTTTCAACGACCAGGTCTTTTACAGGAAGCACAGTCAGCGGTGCAGCTGTAGTTAATTTAATATTGTCAAATACAATCCACCCTCCTTCCAGAATAGTCAAAGAAATCTGGTTGAATCCCTCACGGAGTAATCCATCGGGAATTTCCACTTCGACCAGTTGCTCTGCAGACTTTGAGGCAATTCCCTGCTCTATGGCAAGGCCTGTTCCTGTTTTCAACCTAAATTTCCACGATGAGCCATTGATGGTCACCTTGAGCAAGGGTGGATGGATAGAGTCAGTATCGACTAGATCAATCAGCAATCGCCCAGTGGTGTTGGTTGACTTGTCAATTTCAAATCCAATATTTAAAAAATGTGATCTGATCCCTGCTGTAGGGCCTGTTCCGCCCCAACTGTTTTCAGGTCCCGGGAGGATATAGGGGATGTCCGTTGCCGGAGTGTGGAAGCCTTCCCAGAAAAACCGGTCTTCGAAGCCAAAGTCGTGGGCTATGAACTCACGGTACTGATCTGGAAAAAGAGAAAATCCCTCACCGGAGTCATTCGCTTCTCCATATTCAAGCAGTATATGCTGCTGTGCTTCAACAGCCATGATTTCAAAAAACAGCAGCAATAAAGTAATTTTCAGTTTCATAGGGTAAGTACATATGTTTGAACATATAGCAATTTATAAAAAATTTTGACTATGGCTAACTAATTTTATATATTTTGCAACATAGATAAAACATGAATTTTCCAGATTTTCGAAGAATTCCTTATTGGTTTATCTCCTAATCTCCCATTTTTATAATATATCGAACTTATTATTTCCCGCTTTCTGGTTGCGTCTCTCTCAAAAATTGGTCAGGAAAATCTGTGACGAATTTTATGGGGTAGAGGAGGTGCATGAGACATAGGTACGCTGCATTATTCCACTGAACATTAATTCTCATGTTGGAAAAGAATTGAGTCAGTAACTCATCAAAAAATATAAAATCATCTCTTTCCTTTACCAAAACTGTAAATATTCTTTTTCAGTACTAGAAAATTCAAAAAATATTTTATCAATTAATCAACACCCCCTAAAAGAAAAAAGCCTTGAAACGTGATAGTTCAAGGCTTTTAAGTAGTGCTACGGGGAATCGAACCCCGGTTACCAGGATGAAAACCTGGTGTCCTGACCCCTAGACGATAGCACCGTTTGATTTTTGGTGGTGCAAATGTAGCACCTGATTTTTAATTTCCAAAAAAAATATAAAATATTAGTCTTAATACTTCAGTTAATTAATTTTTTTCATGCAAACCTTTTCAATAGGTTGCCTTTTTACTTTAAATTATTTCAACTAAAATATTAAGTTTGTGCTTTAAAATTATTACACAATAAAAAATTCTTTCTAAAATGGCTAAAATTAAAGTTGGAATCAACGGCTTCGGTAGAATCGGCAGGTTAGTTTTCAGGGCTGCGATGACCAAACCTAACATAGAGATAGTGGGTATTAATGACTTAATCGATGTAGACTACATGGCTTACATGCTTAAGTACGATTCTACTCACGGGATTTTCAAGGGTGAGGTATCTGTAAAAGATGGCAAACTGGTAGTTAACGGACAATCCATAAGAGTTACCGCAGAAAAAGATCCTGCAAATCTAAAATGGAATGAAGTAGGCGCTGAATACGTGGTAGAATCTACAGGTCTTTTCCTGACAAAGGAAACAGCTCAAAAACATATTCAGGCAGGAGCAAAAAAGGTAGTAATGTCAGCACCTTCCAAAGACGATACTCCAATGTTTGTAATGGGTGTAAATAATAAAAGCTATACCAACGATCAAGCTATTGTTTCTAATGCTTCTTGTACCACCAACTGCTTAGCTCCTTTAGCTAAAGTTCTTCATGATAATTTCGGCATTGTAGAAGGCTTAATGACTACAGTTCATGCTACCACTGCTACACAAAAAACTGTAGATGGTCCTTCTGCCAAAGACTGGAGAGGTGGCCGTGGCGCTGCTCAAAATATCATTCCTTCCTCTACAGGCGCTGCTAAAGCTGTAGGAAAAGTAATTCCTTCCTTAAATGGTAAATTAACAGGTATGTCTTTCAGGGTTCCTACTCCTGACGTTTCTGTAGTAGATTTGACCGTAAGGCTTGAAAAATCTGCTTCTTACGAAGACATTAAAAGAGTAATGAAACAAGCTTCTGAAGGCGAATTGAAAGGTGTATTAGGATACACTGAAGACGCAGTCGTGTCTACAGACTTTTTAGGTGATTCCCGCACTTCCATATTTGATGCAGATGCTGGTATTTCCTTGAATCCTAACTTTGTTAAAGTGGTTGCATGGTATGACAACGAGTGGGGTTATTCAAATAAAGTTATTGAACTGGTTGAGTACATGGATTCTGTTAAATAATATTAATTGTAGAGACAGATAATTATCTGTCTCTATAAATTATCTGCCTCTGAAGACGGATATCCTTGTTTTGAAGACGGATAGTTATCTTTGTTTTTTAAGACGGATAGTTATCCTTGTTTTTAAGACGGATAGTTATCCGTCTCTACAAATCCCTCTGTTTTAAAGTCAAATAAGACAACCCCAAAAACAAAGCGCTATACGCCACTGTAAATCCTATAGCCAAAGACAACGCAAGTTCTTTCATCTCCACTCCCATCATCATCGCTATTCCCTTCCATGGAAAACCGATCAAATCTGAAAAGGTATTCTCCGGAGTATATAACTGTATCGATTCAGGTAAAAACGATTGAATAAATTTCTCAATTATTAGAATATAAACAAGAAATAATATTATGGACAACGCGCTTCGTTTTACTAAAACAGAAATGATCAACGCCAGGGTCATATAAGCAAAACCCTGAAGCGCAAATAGCGGTATGTAGTAAATTTTTTCGCTGATTATAGACAAATTCATCTCCTGCATATTAGCAACGCCATAAAATAATCCGACTAGCAACAAATAGAAGGATAAAAGTAAACTTAACAATACCATTAAAGACATTTTTCCCAGAACCAGCTCAAAACGACTATACCCGTCAATAACGTTCTGCCGAAAAGTTCTGTAAGAATATTCGTTACTAACGATCATGATAATTAAAAACCCTGGCAACACATGGAAATAGGAACCCAAGTAAGTGAGATAGGTCCAAACACCCGGAAAACCATACACTTTAGAAACATCAAGAGGAAGACCATTGCTGGTACTATTCTTAAAAAAGCCAAAAATCAGGGGAAGCAAAAGCACATATAATCCCAAGAATATCCAAACAGGCCTGTAAGGGAGAATTTTCTTAATCTCTACTTTTAATATATTCCACATCATTTTGTCAGTTCTAAAAATTTGGTTTCCAGCGATTTCTTCTTTGTTTCCAAATGTGAAACAACAATCCCTTCTTTAACAAGCTGTTTATTTAATTCATAGGCATTATACCCGTTAGAAAGGCTTATCTTCAACCTATCTTTTTCTTTCAAAATATTTTTTACATAAGATGAATTACTGAGAAAGCCATGCAACTTTTCTTTGTCCTCGGTATCAAGGATTATGTACTCTTCCTCGTGCAGCACGTCGCTTATTTCCCCTTCGGCCAGTTTTTGACCTTTTTTTATCACTACTACATGGCTGCAAACTTTTTCAACCTCCTCAATGATATGACTTGCCAGCAGAATTGTTTTTCCTGATTGCCCCAGGTTTATAATCAATTCTCTCACTTCCGCTATTCCCTGGGGATCAAGGCCATTGGTGGGTTCATCCAAAACCAGTACTTCCGGATTTCCAAGAAGTGCGGCTGCTATGGCCAGGCGTTGTTTCATTCCGAGAGAATAGGTGGAAAACTTTGAGTTTTTACGTTCCGACAGTTTGACAATCTCCAGTACTCTGTGAGCATCTTCTTCCTTAACCCCTTTTATAGCCGCAGAAATTTTCAAATTCTGAAGTGCAGAGAGGTAAGGATAAAAATTAGGCGTTTCCAGTAAAGCGCCGATCCTTTTTCTTTGCCCATCTTCAGTGCGGCCAAACCAGGAATAACTCCCGCTATCGGCATTTATTACGCCCAAAGCTATTCCCAGAGCAGTCGTTTTACCACTGCCATTCGGACCTAATATTCCATATACACTTCCCTCTTCGACCGTGAGAGAAAGGTTATCCAGTGCTTTTAATTTTCTAAATGATTTAGAAATATTATTTAGAGAAAGGATCTGATTCAAAGTAAGGTTATTTAATCTATTTATTGCCAATAAGGAAGAAATTTAAGATTTAAGCAACAGAAGAAAGAAAAATATTTTTACCTACTGAAACAAATGCTCAAAAAGAACATATCCTTCTCGGGATCTATGCGTAGTAATGTATTAGGATTTTAAATATTGACAACTTTAAAACTAGTACTATTATGCCTTATTCTTATAAAAACAAAAAAGGAGTTACTTACTACCTACATCAAAGAGAAGGTACCGGCAACAAAGGCCAGGGCAGATTATTTTTCTTTTCAAGGGAGACTGGCAGGGAAACATTAGACCAGGTGCCTGACGGATATAAAGTAGTAGAAAACGAAAGAAATGGTCTTCCCATTCTAAAGAAAAAAGACTAAACCTTTTTTAAGGGAGAGAATTAATTTGCGGTAAGTATTCTTTTGGTAATGGTTCCGGAGAAAATCAGGTTCCTTTCTGCTTTTTGGCCAAATCCTTCTGCTCTCGTTGTTCTTTCCTTTCTTGTTTCTTCTTTTTTCTCTGTTTCAATTTATCTCTAAACTGCTCTAGAGAGTTTTGTCTCTCTTCTGTAATTCCTATGCTGGGTTTAATTCCGCTTAATATGGATTTCCACCAATAGTTAAAAATAAACCGGGATTTATCACGGTGGAAATCAATATCTCCAGTCCTGAACCCTTCCTTACCGGGATTGTCGCTAATTACAATGAAATTATTGGCTATAAAGGAACCCACTTTTTCCTTCAATCCGGCAGAACCGCTTTCTTTATCCAGCAACTCAATTTTAAGGTCATTATAATAAAACTTTAAGGTTCCCCTGGCCCTGTCATTATCTGCCGCTACATCAAACTCCATTTTCCTTATTTTTCCTTGCTTAATCTCTATATAAGCTACCGGTTCGACCATAGGATTCATTTCACTGAAATCCATTGCGCCAAGCGTTCCGGAATAATAATAGGCACCATTAGGGCTATTTAATGGCACTTTAAATTTGGCTTTAATTAAGCCTTTACCCATCAAATAACCTTGCGCTGTTATCCAAATGGTTTGTCCATTTTTTATCGCTGTTGAATCGTTGTTTATGTCAGTAATCCTGGCAAAAATCCTTTTAAAGGTAACTTTGCCAGGATCTCCCCCACTTTCCGGAACTTCTTCATAAGCGACATTCAAATTACGAATGCGAAGATTGAGTACCTTCAATTTAAACTCCAGTTCCTTAATAACTTCCTGAGGCATTTTAGGTCGTCTGCTTTTATCAAAAGGCACGCGTTTATCCCTGAAAGCCTTGATATCTACGTTATTTACCACTATTTCTTCAGAAATTATCTCCTGCTTATCCAACAATTCCCGTAAGTCAACTTTTAAACATTGAATGTCTTTAACATTTATTGTCAGGCGATCTGTTTGTTTTCCATTAATATGCGCAAAAGCATATTTCTTATGAAGAGGGATCAGACTAAGATTCTGAATGTGAATTTTAGAATTCTTTGTTAAAAGACTGGTTTTCCCAATTTTTAACACATAAAGACTATCGGGAAGTTTGATGGTGTGATTAACTAAATCCACCCTTATATCCTCAGAATAAAAAAAGTTAGCAGAATCCAGAAATGCGGTAGAATCAATGATTACATTATGAAAATGAATCGATAGGTCAGAAAGATTGTACTGAAAGATTGCGTCGTTTTTAATTTTTTTCAATTCAAATTTGCCGCCTTCAATTTCTATTTCTTTTGCTTCAGCCTTTTTAAAAACAGAAGATATTAACGGATATAAATCAAGTGGATTTTCTTTTTTACTTTTTTCCTTTTGGTTCAGAGGCTCATTCAGAAGACTTACAACAGGCTCTCTTAAATATATTTTGCGCACTTCAAGCTGACGATCGAAATAAGCGCTATAAATATTTATGAGTGAAATTTTAAATTCGGGAACATAGATGGAATAAAGCATTGCAGGCGCTATTTCCATATCTTTTAAGCGGTTATATAGAGTTGTATCAGGGGTAAGATAAATATTTTTTGCCTTTATGCTTCCTGTAAAAATATTCAGGCTTAACTTATCAAAGTCGATGGCATATAGATCGTTAGTAGAAGACCTGACGGTTTCCTTCAGTGTATTTTCAACTATCTTATCAAAATGAACTATTATTACTACCTGGATAACAAATAAAATGGTTAGCAGAACTATTATTATAGCTGCTAACCATTTAAATATAAGTTTTAAGATTTTAAGAGTGACAGCCAAGTTAATTCTACGTTACATACAAATCACGAAGAAAAATAAACGTTAGCCAAGTATTTAAGGTTTATTATTTACCTCTCTATTCTATCTCTTTAAATAATCTTTCCCATCGGACCTTTCCAAAAAGGCTTTCCTCGGGATCTAATGAAAGCCATATAAACAAGGCCTTTCCTACAACATGATCATAGGGAACAAAGCCCCAAAATCTGGAATCCAGCGAATTGTGACGATTGTCTCCCATCATAAAGTAATAATCTTGCTTAAAGGTATATTCATTGACCTGTTTACCGTCAATATACAGTTTATCATTTTCTACTTTTACTTCATCTTCACCATACCCTTCATAATTCAATATGACATTCTCATAACGCACTAAATTGTCAAAAGTAAGCGGGATGGTCATTCCTTTTGCCGGAATTACAATAGGCCCGTAAAAATCAGCGTTCCAGGGATAATCACCTCTTTTCGGGTAAATATCATATTGACGTTCTCCTTTTGGTTTCATATCCATGGCAATCCTTGTCACCACGTCCATTTCCTTTAAAGCCTTCGCCGTTTCAGGCGTAGTTTGGATACGATAGTAATTTCCACTTTGCATTACCTCATAAGGTGAAATATTCAATCTTTTGAATGTTCTGGTGCTGATCCCTTCTTTGGTTTCCACCAAATAGCTAAACTGCATTTTTTCCGGATTTTCAATTTCTTTGCCGTTGATACTAACCTGGGCGCTATCAATGCTCAAGGTATCACCGGGAAGCCCAATACATCTTTTAATATAATGTACCCTTAAATCCTGAGGATGTTCGAGTTCTGCAGGATAATTAAATACCACTGCATCATTTCTTTTCACTTCAGAAAAACCGGGAAATCTAAACCTTGGCAACTGTGGATTCCTGATATATGAAGGTATATCGGTGCCCCAGATTTTTTGATGCGTTAATGGAATTTGAAGAATAGTAGAAGGGGTTTGCGGACCGTAATGCATTTTGCTTACAAATAAAAAATCCCCGACCAATAAGGTAGATTCCATGGAAGGGGTTGGAATTGTAAAGGGTTCTATAAATAACCAACGGATCAGGGTAGCGGCAATGACTGCAAAAACTATAGAATCTACCCACTCTCTTAACTTTGATTTGCTTCTTGATGGTCTATTCCAAAACTTATAATTAAACTTCATTCTTATTTTTTATTTTTTTAAGGTTTGTAAAATCTCAATAGAAATTAATCAATCAAGACGCCAAAATAAGTAACTTATGTTAACAACAGGCAATATATACAGAACTTTTAACTACCCTATATATTTTTATATAGAGGGCAAAAATAATTTTTAAAAGTAAATCTTCTAAATTAGATTTTAGTATTGAGATGTAAGACGTTAGACGTAAGAGTTTAACCTTTTCTCCATAGCTATGTATAAATCAGATTTTAGTATCGAGAAGAAAGACATGAGATTTAATCTCTTTTCTCCAGATCTAATGTTTTATATCTAAGCCCTAATGATTTTAGTATCGAAATGTACAAAGTTGGATTTACCCCCTTTTCTGCCTACCTAATCTTATACCTAATGGATAACATCTAATGTTGAGGGCATTATATCTTTTAATCCCTCGCGCCTTACTCCAGAACTTTGGTATACTTCTTAATTTGTTCAAAATCGGAAGGAATATTAAACGGAGGAATTTCCCTCGAAATCACCATGACCCGTTCAACAATACTTTTGTCGGGCGAAAAATCCGGAATAAGAAGAGAGTGAAGCTGTTTGTTTTTATCATTAAAAGCTGAGTGCGGGAAATATTTGATAAGCTTTCCTGTTTCAAAAACCTTTTTTATCTGCCACATCATAGCCAGAGCAGCTTCCTGATTAATGCTTTTAAAATCAAGCAGCGATTTTCCTATAATATGTTCAATCGGATAATTTAGGCTGTCCAAGATGGTCTTATTGACAAAAATAATCTTAAAATTTTTATCGAACTGAGCAATATAATCGGGGTTATTGTCAATTAATGGGGACCAAAGTTTTTCTAATTTTTCAAAATGAACAAGTTCTTCCCTTCTTTTTTCAAGATCCTTTGAAAGATCAAAGAGCTTTCCGGCATACTTTTTTAATTGGTCAAGATCCAGCGGTTTATCTGGATAATCTTTTATCAATATGAAAAAAGACTTCAATTCATCAAACCAGGCGTTGGTAAATTCTTTGAAATTAAAAAATTTGGTAATGCTCATTTCTTCATTAAAAACAACAAAACTAAGTTCTTTTTTCTTAATTTATCCACCTATTAATCGAATTCCTTACTAAACAGTTCCCGCCTTTTAAAATTATTTATCGCAGCACAATTTAAATCCCTCTATTCTCCTCTGTCTTTTTAAACATTTTCCTGAAATAAGAGTAAAATCAGACAAATGTAATCACAATGAAATGAGTGTATCCTAGCCCGATCTTTTGTCAGGGGAAGGTAATAGCAATTAAAAAAACAATTATAAATACAATGAAAAGTACAGCTAATATAAATGGGCATCCGCTCCATCCTATGATAATTCCTTTTCCTATAGCTTTTTTTATAGGCGCTTTGCTATTTGATATAATTGCAGTAACTCAATCTGATGAGACTTTTTGGATTATAGGAAAGTACCTTGCCATTGCCGGAATTATTTCTGCACTTATGGCTGCTGTCCCTGGTATTGTTGATTATTTCTTCACAGTACCGCCAAAAAGTTCTGCTAAAAAAAGAGCGACGAAACACGGATTGGTAAATGTTTCGTCCGTTATTCTTTTTTCTCTCGCACTTCT
The DNA here is from genome assembly GCA_035628645.1 of Cytophagales bacterium. Classification (GTDB taxonomy): domain Bacteria; phylum Bacteroidota; class Bacteroidia; order Cytophagales; family Cyclobacteriaceae; genus DASPJL01. Next base: position 19,327 of record DASPJL010000181.1, read on the forward strand.
CCTCCGACCTGATGAAATAGAAGAAGTGGCTAAAGTTATAGGATTGGAAGCATTGGGCGTTGTATTATTAGGTTTTGGCGGTTGGATGGGTGGAACATTGGTATATAGAAACCAGATAGGCGTGGACCACAGGTACGCCAATGCAGGAAAATGGAAGGAAGAAAGGCTTGACCAAAGTCAAAAAGACCCCATACTTGTAGGCTCTTCCAGCGAACTTAAAGTGGACCAGATGAAGCTGATACATTTGGATGGCAGAAGAATAGTTATCGGAAGAACAGAGCAAGGATTTGTTGCCTTTGACGACCATTGTACGCACAGGGGCGGGTCATTGGCAGACGGAGTAATGATCTGTGGCACCGTCCACTGTCCCTGGCATGGATCTCAATTTGAGGTAAGCTCAGGTGCAGCAAAAGCCGGCCCGGCCAAAGAATCAATAGCAACCTATAAGCTTGAGGAATCTGAAGGTAAACTATTTCTCACGCTGTCCAACCTTTCTTTGTGAAATTTAATAAGTTAAAACACAATTTTATTTACTTTTACTTGTTTATAATTCTGTATTAAATACAAAATAATTTTAAAATATTCTTATTTTTGATACAAGAATTGAATTAAAGCATTTATATTGAGGGTAAGTACATCTATTAAGAGCTCCATTCCTTCTGTGACTAACATACATTCTGCAGACTTGCAGTTGTAAGGAGCCGCAAAAAGAATCGAGACAAGTAGTGATAATTAAAACAATAGAAAAGTAGAGTTAATGATTTAATAGGGACAGATGAGAAGTTAAAAGCGAGCTCTCCAAACCTCATACCTCAACACATTTTATGAAATACACTTTGAATTCGGAAACTATTCAACAACTACAGACCGTTCTGAAGGGTGTGAAAAATATTTTATCGACCGAAGCTGACCTCAATAGTGAAAAGGAATCTATCTTAAAAATGATAGAACAAGTAGATTCCCTTGTCGGGAAACATGATAGCTATTGTGACGAAATTGATGCTGTGTTGTCGGCTATGATCAATTTTGATTTTTCCAAGCGCTTGCCATCCCATCAGGAAGACGACAACAATCTTATCCATGCCATCTCTCAAGGGCTAAATATTCTTAATGAAGAGCTTTATGAAAAGGCCATAAACAAAACCGTCGTAAGAAGTTTATTAGATTCTATAGCAAGCACTAAACTTATCATTGTTACCGATAACAAGAACAACATCATTTTTGCCAATGGAAAAAAGCTGGAGGGATTTAAAGAAGACGATCTCAGAGGAAAGCCTATCAGCACCTTGTTTGATCATTATGAACTGATTATTCATCTAATGAAAGTAGAAAGCCTTTCAAATAACATTAATATGGATATGATGTGGAAAGGTGCGTCCCTGCCTGTGTCATTAAAAATAGGTATCTCTATGAATCTTAATAAGATAGAAGGCATTATTTACATAATTGACCTTTCGTAAATAATTCACGAAATAAAGTCCCGCAATCTTTCACTAAGAAAAATCTTCCGATAGCGTTTACTTCATTCAGATGAAGAAATCAGCTTTCTTCCGATTTGAAATAAATATTTACGAATTCAAGAATTCTTCCTTAAAAATAAAACTCTATTTTTACAACCTGTTACATTACCATAATTAAAATTAATCTACGGTGGCCAGGGTCAAATCAAGGAATCTTTTTGAGCTTATAAAATCTTTAAATAAAAACGAGAAGCGTTATTTTAAAATGATGGCTTCCGCTTCCAGTCAAAATGAAGATAAAAAGATCCTGCAACTTTTTGAATTCATTAATAAGTCCGAAACCTTTGATGAAGATAATATTTTAAAAAAGCTCCCTGCCCTTAAAGCAGAACAGTTATCTAACCTTAAAGCCTACCTTTATTACAAGATATTGCAAGCTGTTCGACAATATACGGGCTCAAAGTTGCTTGACATTCAAATACGGGAATTGATTGATTTTGCTCAGTTGCTTTTTGAAAGAAGATTGTACAACCAAGGAATTAATTGTCTTAAAAAAGCTAAAAAACTAGCCCTTACCCACGATAACCTGGAGCTGCAACTGGAAATAATCAAACTGGAGAAAAGTGTGCTGATGCAGACCATTGGCGATGATGAAAATAAGGTAGATACAATAATCCAGGAAGTAAAAAAGATCAATACCCAGATCAATAACATCAATATTTTTTCAAACCTGTCTATTAAATTAAACTCATATTATACCAAAATCGGATTCATAAGAGGAGAAAATGATTTTATACAAGTGAGGGAGTTTTTCTTTTCGAATATCCCTGATACCAAAGAAGAAGCGCTCTCCATTATTGAGAAAATATACCTCTACAAACTTTATATAGGTTATTATTTTTTTATCCAGGATCTTGAAAACGGCTACCTCTCTTCACAGAAAATGGTGAAGCTTTTTGAAGAAAACCAGCAAATCATAAAAAGTCATCCTGAAGATTATATCAAGGCCCTGAATAATCTACTGATTGCACAATTTAAGCTTTTCAGATTCGGCGAATTTGAGATTACTAATAAGAAGCTCCATTCTATTGAGAAAAACCATTCTTTAAGAATAAACGAAAGTATAAGGATCCGTTTGCTCAAGTATTACTACATGCATGAAATCAACCGTTACTTTATGATGGGCGATTTTGATAAAGGAGTTGAACTCATAACGGTTCAAATTCCGGAAATCGAAGAATTAATCGGAGGCCTTGACAAGCATTCTGCCTTGATCTTGAATTATAAAATTGCTTGTTTATATGTTGGAGCGAGTAATTATAGGCAGTCGGTGAAATGGCTGAACAAAATCATTAATATTTCTAATGCCGACATTCGGGAAGATCTGCATTGTTTTGCCCGGATCATTAATCTAATCTGCCATTACGAACTGGGGAATTTTGATGTGATCAACTACTACATCATTTCCACTTACCGGTTTCTTTTAAAGAAAGACGATCTTTATCTTTTTCAAAAATCTATTCTCAACTTCCTTAAAGACCTTAACAAAGAAGCAGGAAACACGGAACTGGTAGAAAGATTTGCAAACCTGAAAAGGCAACTTCTCCCTCTTGTAAACAGTACATTTGAAAAGAGAGCCTTCATTTATTTTGATATTATCTCCTGGCTTGAAAGTAAAATCGAAAACAGACCTGTCCAGGAAGTGATTAGGGATAAGTTTTTGAAGCGGGTGAAAACCTAGCATTATTATCTTTCCTCTATCTTTAAACTAAATTTCTATAAAATAAAGTGATCCAGATTCATTCATTTACATTTAATCCATTTCAGGAAAATACCTACCTGCTTTTTGATGAAACGCGGGAATGTGTAATTTTTGATCCGGGATGTTACGAGACATACGAGCAGCAGGAGTTGGACGATTTTATTTCTACGAATAAGCTAAACGTGGTTAAGGTGATCAATACGCATTGCCATGTGGACCACGTATTAGGCAACCAGTATATAAAATTTAAGTACAAGGTAAATTTGTCAATTCCACGATTGGAAGATCAGGTATTCAAAGCGGTTAAGGCTTATGCCCCCAATTATGGCTTTAACAAGTATGACGAAGCAGAGGTCAATGAATATATCAGTGAAAACGGGAAAATACTCTTTGGCAATTCCTTCCTGGAAATCCTTTTTGTTCCGGGTCATTCTCCCGGCCATCTTGCATTCTATAATCCTGTCCAACATTTTGTAATTGCCGGAGATGTGCTTTTTAATGGCAGCATAGGCAGAACAGATCTTCCTTTGGGCGACCATAATACATTGATTGAAAGTATCAAAACAAAAATGTATAAGCTCCCCGATGAAACGATAGTATATCCGGGACACGGACTTAAAACGTCCATCGGTTATGAAAAAAAATCAAACCCTTTTGTGAGGGGGTGACAGAACTTTTTCCACAACTTTAGAATTAAAATACGCTTCAATAAATCTACCCGCTCAAAATATTTCTTATCATTGAGCCTTTATAAGACTTTCTAACCTGTGCTGAAACACATACCCAATTTCCTGACTTGCTGCAATCTCCTCTGTGGGTGTATCGGAATAATAGCAGCCTTTGATCACAACTTAATGCTGGCCGCCTACTTTATTTGGATAGGTGGAGTATTTGACTTTTTTGATGGCTTTGCGGCCCGATTGTTTAAGGGAAATTCCGAGTTGGGCAAACAGCTGGATTCTTTGGCAGATGTTGTTACGTTTGGCGTACTTCCCGGGATGATTGTTTTTCATCTGATAAAACAGTCGGATTCCTTTAATTTTCAACTTCCCCTGGAATATATTGCGTTGATCATTCCTGCATTTTCGGCGCTTCGGCTTGCAAAGTTCAACATTGACACCCGGCAAACAGAAGATTTTATTGGCCTTAATACACCCGCAAACGCTTTCTTTTTCAGCTCCTTTCCACTCTTACTTCATGATGATGTGTTGGGTGTTTCTTTTTTACTGACGGATTACAGGTTTTTAATCGTGGTGGCTATTGTATTTTCTTTTCTTCTCCTGACAGAAATAAGGATTTTTGGATTGAAGTTTAAAGATTTCTCCTGGGAGAAAAACAAGATCAGGTTTATTTTCCTGCTATCTTCTCTTTTGCTATTGATAATTTTTAAGCATGGGGCCATACCTTTAATTATCATTTTATATATAACTTTGTCGCTCATTCAACAACTTTTGATAAAAAGAACATGAAGTTTTTTGCTGAAATAGACGTAATGCCTCATAAAGAAATTCTGGACCCTCAAGGAAAAGCTGTTAAGTTGGGATTAGGAAATTTAGGGATCTCTCAAGTAAATGATGTGAGAATTGGTAAACACATCCGTCTTGAAATAGAAGCCCAGGACGAAAATGCAGCGCGTGAAAAAGTGGAGGTTGCTTGTAAAAAACTTCTTGCCAATCTGATCATGGAAGAATTTACCTATAAGATAACCAAGGGTTGATTTGTTAATGAGGTAATTTGCTGATGTGATAATAAAAATTAGTACGTCAATATATTACCCGCTCTTCAGCAAATAAAATCAAGGTCATTTTATTCTGGAAGATGCCGAAATAAATTCGGCAAGACGGTCTGCGAGTTGGAGAGAAACTTCTAAAGCAGGCTGATTCTAATATTTCAATATTAAAAGAACTCGAGTTGAGCCACATCTGCACATAAGCACATTATCAAATCATCACATTAAATAGGGTACCAAAATAAATTCGGCAAGACGGTCTGCGAGTTGGCGAGGAACTTCTAAAGCAGGCTGATTCTAACATCCTATGGTTTTGCCACCATTTGCACATAAACACAATGTCTAATCATCACATTGGAGTTCAGCCACCATTGCACAACATCACATTAACATAACTCCTCATTAAAAATCAAAGTACTCTTCTTCGTTGAGCCGTTTTTCCTTTTCGGGTTCGTTTACAGAATCTTCTTTTTTAAAGATATTTAAAAATTCCTGCTTTTCTTTCTGCATATCCTTTTTAATCTTTTGCTTCACAGATTCCCTGTCGTATGTAATTCTATAATTATCTGCTGTTCCTTTAATAATCAGGTGAAGGGTCGTCTTTCCTGTATTGTCCTCTTCTATTGCTCCAAAACTTTCATCACTGTCCCTTTTCCTGAAATTGCGAAGAGGAACCCGAAGTCTGTAATCGATCAGTTGATCAAAAGTATGCGTTCCATGAAGGGAAATATTGGAAACATTGGAGCCAATGTCCATTTCAGGAATAAAAACGGTTCTGTTGTATATTTGTATTTCATTTTTCAGTTCTGAAAATTTCAAATTTGCTAAAGCTTCTTCATCTACAAACCGGGAAAGCTTCTGCATTGGCTCAAAATTCACCAGCTCTCCATTTCTTATCCTTCCGGACATATAAGCAGTCAATTTATTATAATCCGGCTCCAGCTTACTGTTAAGCACAACATAACTTTTAATATCTGCGAAGGCTTGCCCCTTCAGGTTTTTATAAGAAATAAAGTTTTGACCAAAATCCTCAAAAACATAAAAAATGCTATCTATATGAATGTTCTGATAATTTGAGGTAGTTTCCAATTGTAAAAAATCTGCTTTGCGCGCATCAAGCGTGCCGTCAAACTTAGCGGTGCCGCCTGCCACATTTAAAGATATATCATTAAAAACAGCCTGCTGCCCCTTCAGATCCAATTTTCCTATGATATTCTTCCCATTAAATCTCCTGAATCTGGCTTGCTTTACATCGCAATCCAGCTTTAAAACCAAGTCGGGTGAAACTTGAAAATGATAACCGCCTTCAGTGCTTCCAGCCTTATCATCCAGCAGTAGCTCATCAAAATCCAGGTAGTCTGCTTTTAATCTCGCATCAATACCCAGAGGTTGCCCCGGAATTAAAAGATAGGAAATAACATTTCTAAATAAGCCATTCAAAAGAAAATCGCTTTTGCCTACTTTACCAGAAAAATCATTAATTGCGAGATCATTTTTGCTAAATATGAAATTGCCGTTAAATGAGTTAAAATCAATGTTCCTTTGATCTAATTTAAATTTGAGATCTTGTAAAGTAACTTCTCCGGATGCGTTAATTTCACGAGAGGCAGAATATTTCTTCAGGCTATTTACCTGCCCCTTGAAATTTAATGACACATCCAATAATCCTTGCGCCGATTTGACATTACTCATAGGATAGAACTGCAACAAGGAATGAATATCAATATTTGCATCCAAATCAAATTCAAGGTAGGGCGAATTAAAATCTTCTAGAATCAGGTTTCCTTTAAAAGATCTGCCATCAAACATGCCCGAAACTTTTGAAAGTCTTAGGACAGAGGTAGTAAAATTACGCAACCTTCCGTTGTTAAAGCTTCCTGAAAAGGAGGCTTTTTCTACCCTTTGTTTAAGATCAGGGTGATAAAAAGAAGTATTTGAACAACCAAAATCGACACTAAAGCCGGGGTTAGTGGTCTTCTTCACAGCGCCGGTAACAACGGCATTAAAATATACTGCTCCTTCACTTTTATATTCGGTAAACTTTCCCGATATATCACTGGGAAGCAATGAAAGGATGGTTTGAATATTCGTGTCTTCGCCGTTGATCTTCAAATCGATCAAGCTGGAAGAGTTGTTAAAGTAAAACCCTTCGACCTTAAATTTTGAATTATTTACCAATAAGGAGGATGGAGCAATGAGTAATTTATCGGTAGACTGATTGTAATTAAGGTCTCCTTTTATAGAAAGGTCTTTCTTAGCAAAATAAACATCGTCTTCTATCCTGATCCCGGAAACATAAAGTCCCCCGTCCAGAAATATGCCTATATCCGGCCCTTTTACAGAAAGCTTCGCTTTGATATTTTTGGCTTTTCCTTTGTATTCCTGGTCTCTGAATTCATCTGCATAAACAATGTCTACTGATTTGATTATAATGTTTTCCAGCTCAAACTTTACTTCCGTAGGCGAAGCCCCCTCCGATTTTTTTATAATCTCATAGTTTTTTTCTCCCTTTTTATTGAGCCTTATAAACGCTGTTCCTTCCTCGATATACAGATCATTTACATTATAATTTCCTCCAAAAAAAGAAAATAGGTTAAAGGTGAGGTAAACATCTTTGGCCTTTAATAAAGGTTTTTCAGCGGGAATGATAGACTCCTGAACTTCAATATTCTGGAACCGCAGGGCTACATCAGGGAATTTACTCCAAAATGAAAAACTTATTTTTTCTACACTTACAGGAGTAGAAAGCTTCTTATTCAATTCGGCAACGACCAAACTGATTATTTTATCCTGATATACATAAGAAAGTATGCCCGCCGTAATCAGCAAAGCGCCTATTGTAATCGCCGTGATTACCAATACCTTCCTTAACTTCCTAAAGCCGAACAATCAAACAGAATAATTAATGTGAATGTGATAATGTGCCAGAGTGTAATATTCCTATTCCTGTTGACAACCTCAGTCAAAGATCCGACATCTTCTATCTAACGTCTTGTATCTAATGTCTAATGCCCAAACTTAAAGGTTTCAGCAATTTTACTACAATAAACAAAAATAAGTTTGTTTATGATTAACACATTTTTAATTTATTGCAAAACATGTCATATTTGAAGTCGATCTGAAATATATGATAGCTTACATAGATGGAAAATTAACTTTTAAGTCTCCAACTTACGTTATAATTGAAACGTATGGTGTAGGGTATCAGATCAGGATTTCTTTAAATACCTATTCTCAAATTACTGACTCGGAAAGGTGTAAACTTCACACGTATCTTCACATTAAAGAAGATGCACATACTTTATTCGGGTTTTCAGAATTTGCCGAGAAAAAGCTATTTTTAGACCTTATATCTATTTCAGGTGTCGGTCCTGGTACGGCGGTGGTAGTATTGTCTTATCTTTCCCCGAAAGAAATTACAGAAGCAATAATTGGAGAAGATGTTAAGACAATTCAAAGCATTAAAGGTATCGGGGCAAAAACTGCACAAAGAATAATTTTAGAGCTCAAAGACAAAATAAAAAAAGAAAACAATTCTTCGGAAACTTCAAATTTAACTACAACTAAGCGCAATACAGTAAAAGATGAGGCGTTATCGGCTTTAATAATGCTGGGAGTCACGAAGTCTGTGGCAGAAAAAAACTTAGATATTGTGTTAAAAAAAACAGGTGCAGACGTAACATTAGAAGATTTAATTAAACACTCACTTAGAATTTCTTAGATTTTATTTTCTTGAAAGTACAGGGCTCCAATTATTTTGCTTGGTTTATAGTATCTCTTATGTGCGTTGCTGCCTTAGCTTCGGTAGCTGAACCTTCATCATCCATTTCGTTTTTATTAGAGGACCCGAAAATTTTTCGGCAGGATACGTCCAAAAAAGACACCAATCAAAAGTACAAACCTTCCAGAAGACCGTTGGTAAATCCACAGGACAGGTATGGCAACCCGCTCACTGAACGTCCTTCTTCTCCCCTGCTCTTGCCTAATCCATCCAATATCGAAACAGAAGTAGAGATGGATACGGCCAATAACTTTTACATCAGGGAGAAAGTGGGCGAAAGAAATTACAGGGCGCCGTCTACAATGACCCTGGATGAGTATTCAAAAATCCAGCAACAGAATTATTTAAGAAACTACTGGAAAAGTAAGTCCGAGGGATTGGATGGGGAAAGTGATGTTACAGGAAGATCCCTTATTCCCAAAATATATATTAGCCCTGTGTTTGACAGGATCTTTGGAGGAAATTATGTAGATATCAAGCCCAACGGCTTTGTTTCCCTGGATTTTGGAGTCAGATCACAAAGGGTAAATAACCCTGCTTACCCTATCAGACAACAAAGACAACCGCCTAACTTCGATTTTGATCAGCAGATCAGTATGAACGTGACCGGTAAGATCGGAGAAAAGGCAACCATTACCTCTAACTTCGATACCAAGTCAAGCTTTCAGTTCGAAAACAACATTAAGTTCGATTATACGGGTTTTGAAGAAGACATTATCAAAAAAATAGAAATAGGGAATGTAAATCTTCCATTGAACAACTCGCTGATGCAAGGCGCTCAAAACCTGTTTGGTATAAAGACCCAGTTGCAGTTTGGAAAACTATACGTAACCAGTGTAGCTTCTACACAAAGAGGTACAAGAGAAAATGTTCAGATAAACGGTGGCTCCCAAAAGCGAAATTTTGAGATCAGGGCGGACAATTACGAAGACAATCGCCACTTTTTCCTTTCGCATTTCTTCAGAGAAAATTATGAAACAGCCTTAAACAGTCTGCCCAATCCTTCAAGCGGGGTTAATGTACCTCAGAACCGTGTCGAGGTTTATGTCATCAACAGATCAAACAACACGGATGCATTAAGAAGTATTGTAGGACTTGCAGATTTAGGAGAAAGCAGAACTGCTAATATTGGCAATAAAGCAGTAGTTAAAGTCTCCGGAAGAGAAGGTAGACCAACGGATAATACAGCAAACTCCTTGTATTCCAAAGTAATCAATAACCCTACTATTACGACTAATGCGGACGCAATTTCAGATGCTTTGATAGCATTAGGATTAGCAAGAGGTACTGACTTTGAAAAGATCAATGGCGCAAGAAGGTTAACGGAAAGGGATTTTACAGTCCATCCTACGTTAGGTTATATTTCTCTTAACACCTCTTTAAAACCTGATGAAATCCTGGCGGTTGCTTATCAGTACACCTATCAGGGAAAAACTTTTAAAGTAGGTGAACTTACCGAGGATTATCAAAATAAAACAGAAAATGAAGCAGTTTTCCTAAAACTGATAAGACCTAATTCAATTATCACCAAGCATCCTATGTGGGATCTGATGATGAAGAATATTTATCCTTTGGGCGCTTCAGGTATCAACAGAGACAATTTCCAGTTTAGGCTTATTTACAGGGACGACAATACCGGATTGGATAATCCTGCTTTACAAGAAGGGGTGAATACTAAAAATGTCCCGCTTTTGCAGTTATTTGAAATGGATCAGTTGAATGCCAACAATGATCCGCAGCCTGACGGAAACTTCGATTATATTGAAGGAATAACCATAGACCCACGATATGGGCGGGTAATCTTCCCTGTTTTAGAACCTTTTGGATCAGACCTTGCAGAAAAGTTTCATTCAAGTGAAACAGCGCTGGTGAATAAATATGTGTTTCAGGAATTGTATGATAAAACAAAGCAGGATGCTTCTTTAACCGCCGGAAAAAATAAGTTTTTCCTGGTTGGTAATTATCAGGCAAGCGGGGCAGAAGGCGTCAATCTTAATGCTATTGGTATTGCCCAGGGCTCGGTAAGAGTAACCCAGGGCGGAACAGTACTGGAAGAACATGTAGACTATGAGGTAGATTACAATACCGGCCAGGTGACTTTCCTAAAGGAACAATACAATCAACCAGGCGCAGATATAGACATCTCCTATGAAAAAGATGAATTTTTCACTCCCACAACCAAAACTTTATTGGGTACGCGATTAGATTATCGGGTAAATAAAGATTTTAATATCGGAGGAACGATGATGTACTTGAATGAAAGGCCGCTGATTTCAAGAATAAG
>DASPJL010000182.1:0-5040 GCA_035628645.1 Cytophagales bacterium
CAAAACCCAATAGGGTAATAAATCATAATTAGTTGAAAATACTAGTCCTCCCTTGTCAATGTATTGCTGCAAAAAGTTTATGCATGATTTACTTTTCTCTTCTGGAATTTTGAAAACATGTTCTGGGTGAAGTTCTTTTACAGCATCAATAAGGCTATTTTTAAGTGCTTCACTCGCTTTCCTAATTTTAGGAACAAGAGTATTGTCTTCACTGAATATATCGGCAATTTCACAAAAGTTGTCTAATTGCTGCATTATTAACTCAAAATTCTTTGTATTAAGTCTTTCAAATAAATTTCGAATTAATGGGTCCTTAGTATTTTCAATAAACTTACTCAAGGCATTATAGGAAAAAATATCTTTATCGTAAGCCATGCTAAAACCATTTCCGAAAAGTAAATGCTTTGTACGTGGAATTCTGTCCAAATAAGAAATTACTTCCTGATAGGTTTTTAGCTTTTCTATTTCCATATTATTAATGCATACAACTAATTTATTGATACAGATTCAAGCTGTTCAAGATTTGCAATCGGGCTTTATTAGTGGGTATGATGGCAAATGCAATTGGTGCTTTTTTACTGGACCAATCTAAGCGGTAGCGTTCTTTGGTACCTTCTGCAATAGCTTTTTTCGTAACGCAGCTGGAGAATAAAGCAGCAAGTTTTCGAAAATTTTCGTTCACCAGATCAGGTGAGGTAAGGTCTAGTTTATCAATATTCATTAATAATACTCTCTTGTAATTTAAAAATTACAATATAGGAAAAGTATGGTAGAATTCAAGGAGTAATTGTAGTCACAACTATTCTTCCATCCGTTAAGTTATTGATTAAAGAAAAAGAAATTTTTAATATCAAGCTCCATATTTTGAAATCAAAAATTATTTTGTTTTATTAGAACCAGAGATAAGACTTAATCATAAAGTATGTGTAACGCTGATAATCATCCACCTGGTTGCATGTGTGGATTTGGGGGAGAAGGACATTTAGGAGCCAGAGGTTCCTCTTATAATGATTTAATTTCTAGATTTTTAAGTGCTGATGAACTACTATATAAAAGACTCAGGGATAAGATTGATCCTACAAATTACGATTCCTATGTAAACCCCAATGCCATTTGTCCTGTTTGCGGTGAATCCGTATTTTTTTACCAATCTGAGTATGGTGGTCGAGTTTTTTTTGATGAATTAGGACCACCCTGGCCAAAACATCCTTGTACGGATTCAAATCAGATTCCTGAATTAAACCTAGAACCTGTTGAAATTGACTCAGAATGGCAGAAAAACGGATGGACGCCTTATGAATTAATGAACTCTTCCACCTTGTTCGGGAAGCTTACGATTTATGGAATGTTGCCGGAATTCATTGAGGATTTAGATTTTGCCTTTACTCCCTTAACAATTGATATTAATAACGATTTTATTATTAGCCCTTTCAGATTTTATAAAGAACTAAGTCCCACAAAATTCGAAATAATTTTTTATAATTTAAGAACAGGAAAAGCAGAATTGGTAAAGGGTGAAAAAGATGGAAATATTTAATGCTACTATTTATACAGCAATACCAAATATCTAATTAAGTTTTGTTAGCCTTCCATTTCATTCTACCAAATCGGACGTTTTTGTTCTGACTATGCGAAAGGAATATATTCCTTCTCCTATAAATGCTGGAAAGCATAAGACCCTAATTCTACTCCCTCACCAACCTCCCCAACTTAAATTTTTCATCATCCACCACAAACCTTCCTTTCTTCTCAAAGTCGCTTTTCAAACACAATAATTCAATCAAATTAAGAACATCCGTTCCATTCTCATCTTCGGTAATTCCATAATAGCCGGGTCTGTAAATAGAAAAAATCTGGCTGGAACAAACACTTAAATTCCTGCACCAATTTACATTCCTGAACATTGGCTTGAGATCGCCACCCCTTTCCTCAAGCGCTTTTCCCAAAGTTGAATTAACTAAAACAGGAATCTTATAAGTGGTAGAAAGAGTCGATAAGGTATCAATCAACTCATTCCTGTCCTGCTCACCCAACTCATGCCTTCCTAAAGAACTTTCCAAATCATCCAAAACAATCAGGTCAAAATCCTCCTGAAATAAATTGGGTAATTTAATTTGAGAATGATTCAAATATGGAAAATCATCTATAATGGTCAAGCTTTTCAGTTGCTCCTCCTCTACAAATTTATTGAGCATCCTGTCTAAAAAACTTTTACTTTCCTGGTAGGTAATTAGGCAGACCTTTAGGTTTTGAAGTAAAGCATCTTTAATCAGATAAAGGGAAAAAGAACTATTGCCCATTCCAGGTCTGCTGGCTAGAAGAATAAGACCTTCTAAATGAATTCCGGGAAAATTATTAATGAAAGTGGGGATCAATAGTTCTTGTTTCTGCATAGTTAAATTTAGAAATTAACAACAGCAGGTTTCAGAAAATGGCAAAGAATAGTTATCCACACCCAACTAACAAACACCCGTCATTTGCGAGCGCCTAATAAATATCCGTCATGCGAACCCCTAATAAACCTCCGTCATTGCGAGCCCCTTCGCGAAGCAATCTGCCCGGAAGTCCCGGAAAATTAATAAATAGAAAACCTTTTGCTAAGATCTGCCAGATTGCTTCGTACCTCGCAATGAAAAGAACTTCATACATGGCGGCATCGAAACCTTGTCGGGCAGGTCGCAGCAGATTGCTTCGTGCCTCGCAATGACGGAAAAGAATAGCGATATCGCTTCCAACTTAATCCTTAAATCCCTTATTGCTGTTCAACAGTTAACTTGGTTAGCAACAGATCGCTTCGTTCCTCGCGATGAGGGCTATTTACTGTTTTGATGGTCTATTGGTTTGTTCCTGACCGGACGCCTTCCTCCATTATTCACTAATAGATTTCACCGAAATAACAAGCGAGAGAGGTCAACGAAAGTTAATGTTAGATATGAAAGTGGCTTTTTCAAATCCCTCTTGTCCTTAAATCCCGTCCATTTCCTGGCTCTGTGTGAAATGGCTTAATTGAAGGAATAGGTAGTTAAAAAAGAATTGAATAAATTGGTTTACTTTTTTACCTCAAAAAATGTCTACAAAAAAGAAAAAGCCTAACATACGGCAAGTCCAAAAAAATTTGGCGGCCCAGTACCGCAGGAATTTCTTTAGTAGAATGAAAGATATTATCGATAGTATTTACGGCAAAGCTATCTTCAAATTGATACCACAGGATATTTTAGATTATGCTTACTTAGCTCGTTATGCGCCTTTTAAATTCGAGGTTGACTATAATTGCGATATATCCAAGATGCGGTTTGAGGATATTAAAGCGTTCTTTTCCGTTTTAAGTAAAAGTTTTACAGTTCAACTTTTACCTACTAAGCTTGAGATTAGTGTAAACGAGTTCTTTACAGTATTTTCAACTATTCATGTCGTTAACTCACAACTTTCCGATTCCTTTTTTGAAAAGGCTGGCATATCCGAGGAAACTTTGGATCGTGTTTTAAAAGACAAAACAACAGTCGAAAAAGCCCTTATGCGACTTTATGAGGTTTTGAATATTTTTAACTTCACCGATGTCGATTTAAGCGAAGAGCTATATGTCTTTGATTACAATGTTATAATGCCAGAAGCCCATCCAGGCGAAAATCGAAATGTAATTAGAATAAGTTCAGTCCAACCCGAAAGGATCGTCGTTGCAGTTGATGGAAATACACGCCCGGCAATTCGAGTGGGATGGGTATTGCATGCTATTAGTCCTACATGGCTTAGCCTAAGGCCGTCTGAGTTAGGATTAGAAGGCGCTTTTGCTGAAATTCCTTTGAAAGTTTATATTCAATTGCACGCAATTAATCGTCTGTCGGAGCGCTTAGACTGTTTTTGGGAAGGAATGAATCAATATAACATGTTTTGTTCCTTGTCAAGGCCTGTTATAGCAAGAGACAGCAATAATAACTTGCTTATAGAGTGTACTGTTTTCGGTAAAAGGGTGGGGTATTTCAGGGCCGACATAGTTGAGGGTATTATCTTAATCCGCACATTTTTGTTTATCACTAATAACGGTACCCCTGAAGGGCGATTGCTTGAAAAAACCACGGGGTTACAAAAATTAGATAAAAAGTACTTAGCGATCGACAAGCTAAGTACTTTTATGACCTCCGATCTAGATAAAAACGAAGAGGTTCGGCGGATATTTAAGACAGCGGGTTGTCAGAGCTTATTAGATTTATTTGAGGATATGAAAGGCATGGCTATTAAACAAGCCAACGCTTTCAATTCAGAACTAATGTTAAAATACATTAGCAGTCAGCATTTTGCTTCAGTTCCTGAAAATCCAAAACTAAGTTAATCTCCATCGGCTGTTCCGATATTTGTAATGTCGAACTTCCAATAATTAGGATTTGCAATCCGAAGAATACAAATTTTCAGTGTTCGGAAATTGCCATCCTCTACCCTTCTTGCCTACTCCTTAGGCCTGCCTGTTAATGTGAGTCTGTAACTCGTGTCTACTTTTATTGCTACTGCCTATTCTCTACCCCTTCTTAAATCAACGGTAAGGGCCTTCTTGCGACCCCTAATAAACTGCCGTCATTGCGAGCCCCTTCGCGAAGCAATCTGCCCGAAGTCATGATAATCTATTAAATTGAAAACCTTTTGCTAAGATCTGGCAGAACGCTTCGTGCCTCGCATTTCTCTCAACTTCATACATGGGCGGCATCGAAACCTTATAGGGCAGGCCGCAACAGATTGCTTCGTGCCTCGCAATGACGGCAAAAAATGGCAATATCGCTTCCAACTAATCCTTAAATCCCTTTTAAATCCGTGATTCAGACAACCCAAATTTTAGCAATTCCATTCATTCCATTAGTTCAGGTTCAGATCAAAAGCAAAAGCCTATTAAATATCCGTCATTGTGAGCACCTAATAAACATCCGTCATTGCGAGCCCCTTCGCGAAGCAATCTGCCGGAAGTCATGACAATCTATTAAATAGAAAACTTTTGCTAAGATCTGGCAGAACGCTTCGTGCCTCGCATTTCTCTCAACTTCATACATGGGCGGC
>DASPJL010000183.1:0-24077 GCA_035628645.1 Cytophagales bacterium
CCTTGCCGATACGAATGTAGTGCAGTTAGGTACGTCCCAGATTCCTACAGTAGTTACTCCTCCAAATGGCAATTCTGACCTGGTTATTGGCTTGTCCGATATAAACTATCGCGCCTTATCCTCTTTTGAAGGAGGAGCGCCCTATCAGGATGTTTATATTTTGAATGTATGTGATGGCAGTAATAAGTTGGTTACAAAAGAGCTAAAGTCTTATGTTCGTGTTTCGCCAGAAGGCAAATATGCTTATTGGTTTGATAACATGGATTCTGCCTGGCATACACTTTCCCTATCGAGTGGTGAATCTTTTAAGGTGGTAAACAACAGACTGATCTCCTTCTGGGACGAACAAAATGATGTGCCGGATTTCCCTGATCCTTATGGAGTAATGGCTTGGTCCAAAGATGACAGGCATATCTTTATTTATGACCGCTACGACATCTGGATGTGTGATCCTGAAAATAAAATTAAACCCATAAAAATCACCAAAAATGGTAGGGAAACCAATACTGTTTTCAGGTATGTAGACCTGGACAAAGAAGACGAGGCAATAGTTGACCTGGAAGATATTTTACTGCATTCTTATAATGAAAAGACGAGGGAAGAGGGTTTCTATGAACTTAACCTGATGCAGGATCTGGGGCCGGAAAAACTCTTTACTGATAATTTCCGGTTTAACTTTATTGATAAGGCCAACGACTCAGAAAAGATCTTGTTTACCAGACAAAGCTTCAAGGAGTTTCCAAACCTCTATTATTCAGACAGGTACTTTAAGCAGATTGAAAAGATAAGTGATGCAAACCCTCAGCAAAGTGATTATTTGTGGGGAACGGCAGAAGTGGTAAAATGGAAAGCGTTTGATGGCCAGATTCTAGAAGGTTTACTTTATAAACCTGAAAATTTCGATTCTACCAAGGCTTACCCTATGATCGCTTATTTCTATGAAAGAATGAGCGCTAACCTGCACCAACATATACCGCCTTTGGCTACTGTGGCAAGTATCAGGGCAAGTTTTTATACCAGTAATGACTATGTGGTCTTTATGCCCGATATTCCCTACATTATTGGCTATCCGGGAAAGAGCGCTTACAACGCGGTAGTGAGTGGCGTAAAGCATTTAATAAAAGAAGGGATTGCAGATTCTGCTAAAATCGGGATACAGGGACATAGTTGGGGCGGTTACCAGGCAGCTTATTTAATTACTGCCACAGATATGTTTACTGCAGCAGTGGCAGGAGCGCCTGTTACCAATATGACCAGCGCCTATGGAGGAATCCGTTGGGGTACGGGAATGAGCCGTATGTTTCAGTATGAAAAGACCCAAAGCAGGATAGGCGGAACTTTGTGGGATAAACCTGAACTCTATCTTGAAAATTCTCCATTATTCAGCGCTCATAAAATCAAAACACCGCTGCTCATGATGCACAATGACCATGACGGCGCAGTGCCCTGGCAGCAGGGAATCGAATTTTTTATGGCACTAAGAAGGTTAGATAAGCCGGTCTGGATGCTTAATTATAATGGCGAGTACCATGGTTTAACCCAACGAAAAAACCAGAAAGACTATACCATCAGAATGAAGCAGTTTTTTGATCACTACCTTAAAGGTACCCTTCCGCCTGAATGGATGTTTTATGGCATTCCGGCAATGGAGAAAGGCATAAAATTGAGGTACGACCTTGTTGACCAGGATGAAGTAGATGAAGAGCGTAAAGGGGACGACTCAAATTCTCGGTCTTCAACTGGCACGAATCAATCGTCGAAACTCGGTAATCAACAACAATAAATAGTATTCAGGGTTATTAAGATAAAAAATATTCAAAATTCTTGAGGACATTTGGTGGTTTCTGATCTGCCAATTCTTTTTTTAATTCACATTCATTTACCAATAAAAAAGAATACATCAGCAAAAAAGCAGAAACCAGGAATCAAAGAATAGTTGTGTTTATTAAAAGCTGAATAGTCATAAAAAGCATAAGAATAAATGATTCTAATTTTTAATAATTCAATTCAATATAAGATTGATTAGCACTCATATTTCTTATGGCGGATAAAGTCTTTCTAAAAAAACATAAAAAATAGTGGCATCTTGAAGTTGATCTTATTATCTTAATTTTGGAGAATTAACTAATTTAATTAATAATGGATATTACCAATCCCCTTGTTTACGGTGTTCCCTGTTTTGTAGCTTTCATTTTATTGGAATTAGTTTACAGCAAAACACATGATAACGATGATTTATACGAGTGGAAGGACTTAGCTGCCAGCAGTGTGATGGGACTGGGTGCCGTTATAATCGCCCCTCTGATAAAAGTTGTTTCAGCGGTCGTTATTTTCAATTTTGTTTATGATATGTTTAATCCGGAAATCAATGGAATCAGGACAAACATCATGGGGTATGAGTCTTTTGGATGGGCTTGGTATGTATGGTTGGTATGTCAGTTCCTTGATGATTTCACTTACTATTGGTTCCATAGATTAAATCACACCATAAGAATCTTGTGGGCCGCACACATCGTTCATCATTCTTCGACAAATTTTAACCTTGGGACAGGGTTGCGAAATGGTTGGTTCACTATCCTATATAAACCTTTATTTTATATGTGGCTGCCAGCGATTGGTTTCCATCCTGCTATGGTAATGGTTTGTCTGGCCATAGAATCCCTTTGGCAATTTCAACTGCATACAAAGTATGTTCCTAAGCTGGGTTTTTTGGAAAAATTTTTAAACACCCATACCATGCATCAGGTACATCACTCTCAAAACCTTGAATACCTTGATAAAAATCATGGTGGTTATTTAAATATGTTTGATAAAATGTTTGGGACCTGGGCAGAGCTGGACGACAAGAAAGACATTAAGTTTGGAGTAATACATGCTCCAAACTCTCATAACCCATTGATTATACTGACGCATGAGTTTAAAGATATATGGCATGATGTCAAAAAGTCTAAGAACCTTTTTCATGCATTCATGTACATATTTGGCCCCCCAGGCTGGAGTCCAGATGGTTCTTCCCTAACGGTAAGGCAAATGCAAAGGGAGATGATGAGGCAAAAAAAGGCAGAAGGTTTAAATAACGTTACAGATCAGATAAAGTCATTAAAACCTACTCATAGTAACGGGCCCGTGATGGTAGACGAAAAATAGATACCTGGGCTGAATTTTAAATTAGCTCATTGGATTAATTTTTCTTAAGAATTCGTCTTTATGTGCAACCATTTGACGAGATGAATGATCCTATTGGAAATACAATCAATATGAACTACCCATCCAAATTAGCTTTTTTAGTTACTTTTTTATTTTTTAATTGCCAAAAAGAGGATTCTGGAACTTCAAAAGTTTTAGATTTTGAAGTATTTACAATAGAGGCAGATGCCGAATGGAAAGGTTTCACCAATCAAGGTATAGACTCAAGAGTGGGCGGGTTATCCGATGGCAGCGGCGTTTTGAACTTTGACTATGGATGGTATTCCTATAATTTTAATAAAGAAACCACAGAGACACATCTTCTTATCCGAACTTCAATAGATAGTTATCCCGCATTGATAGTGCGGCCTAAGCAAAAAGGAAAGGGAATTATAGGTTTATATGTGGAAGTGGGAGGAGCAAATGCGCTAAGTTTGTATGGAGAAAATATTCAAGATGAAGAAGAGATTATAGCGATGTTTAATTCAGTAAAATTTAAATAAGCCCGCAAAACAGGTTTTAAGTAAGGTCTTTATCTTTTTGCCTAATTTTAAAAACATCCCATAAAGCTTTATTTGCTGCATGGAATCCACACATACCATGTACCCCGCCGCCGGGAGGGGTAGAGGAAGAACAAATAAACATGCCTTTAACAGGCATAGAATAAGGCGATAAACTTATCACGGGCCGTGTAAACAATTGACTCCATTTTGATGCCCCGCCTGTAATGTCTCCCCCTATATAGTTTGCATTGTATTTCTCCAGCGAATGGGTGTTCATTACATGTCGTGCCAGGATCAGGTCCTTAAATCCGGGGGCAAAGCGTTCAACTTGGTTTTCAATTTGGTTTGTCATATCAAAAGCGGAGCTATTTGGAACGTGGCAATAAGCCCAGGCCGTATGTTTATTGTCTCGAGCACGTGTGGCATCAAATAAGCTTTGTTGGGCAAACAGCACAAATGGTTTTTCTGCATGTTGACCTTTCCACGCCAACCTTTCACTGTAGGCTATTTCCTCCAAAGTTCCTCCCAAATGGACCGTTCCTGCTTTTTGACATTCCCAGGCGGTAAATGGCACTGGTCCATCAAGTGCCCAATCTATTTTAAATACCCCGGGTCCGTGTTTAAAGCTTTCCAACTGTTTTTTATAAATGAAGGGAAGTTGCGAACCCAGGATAGTAAGTATTTGCCGGGGAGGAAGATCAAAGAGAACTGCTTTTGCCTGGGGAAGGTCTTTTAATGAATTAACCGGATGATCGGTGATGACTTCTCCACCCAATGAGATAAAATAAGTTTCTAATGCATTGGCAATTTGTTGAGAACCACCTTTGGGTATGGGCCATCCTTTATAATGTCCCACCATTCCCAGTACCAATCCTATTGCATTCGAAAATATGTCCTCTAAAGGAAGAACAGAATGTGCGGCAAGGCCGGCAAAGAGCGCCTTTGCAGGGGCATCTTTAAAATTTCTATTCGCAAAACCCGTCGCGGATTGCTTAGCCTGAAGTCCGAAATAGGAAAAGGCAAGAGGTTTCTTAGGAATTCTTAAAGGCGCCAAAAGATCAGGTATAAGATCGTTACACTGGCCCGAAAGTTTTTCCATCAATTGAATGTAAACTTTTTCATCTCTGCCTAAACGTGCAGCACTTTTGGTAACAGATCTCTCCAATACTGCACAAGTCCCGTTATCTAATGGGTGAGCGAGATTATAGGTTGGATAGATCCATTCTAAACCAAATTTTTCGAGAGGTAATGAATTAAAAAATGGAGAAGCAACACCCATAGGATGGATGGCAGAGCAAATATCATGATTGAATCCCGGAAGGGTGATTTCAGCCGACCGCATTCCTCCGCCTGTGGAGGCTTTGGCTTCTAAGATAACCACAGAAAGACCTGCACGCTGCAAGGCAATTGCTGCAGCAAATCCGTTTGGACCGGATCCCACTACTACTGCATCGAATTTTCTATTTCCCGGATACACTTCTTTGAATTTTTTTCAATTTAAGTGTAAAAAATAATCCCTAAAGGAAAATCTGTCAGCATAGATTATTTTAATTTTTTAGGTTAGGTTGTCAACACCCTAATAAACCTTGACAGGAATTGATTAATCGGAGAATTACTTTCCTTTTTTGGAAATCCAATTTTTTGTATGATATCTAGAAGGAGTGTTTTATCAGGAATTAAATACAAAGCAAGCAAGAAACCAATAGCTCCGGCAATCAGTTCGGAAATTAATATGATAAGATTAGGGATTTTAAAAATATCCAGACTTAAACCTGTAAGGTAAACAAAGATACCTGTAATAATCGCCGCAATTATCCCGGATTTATAAGCTTTCATAAGTTCGGCCAATTTAAGATTCAGAACTTTTTGAGTGATAAGGAAATAGCCCAGGTTTTTAAAAACAGCTGCAAGCAGCACTGCATAAGTGAAACCTATAAGTCCAAAAGGCCGAAGAAAGAAAAAGAATATTGCAAGAACAAAGAAGTATAAAGTATTCAAAATGATTTTATAATTTAATGTGCCTGTAGCATCACAGATAATTCCGCTAAAATGCATCAGTACGCGAAATGGTGTAGTAAAGGCCAATACCTGGAGAATAGGAACAGCCGCTCCCCATTTGTCTCCCAACATAAAAAGCACAATCTCTTCTGATGCAAATGAAATCGCAGTACTGATAGGAAAAACAATCAATACCACTCCGGAAATTGAAAAGAGATAAACTTTTTTAAGCTTTTCTATTTCCGTTTGTATCCGGCTGAATGCCGGGAATAAAACCCTGGAAATGGTACCGACGACCAGGCTTACCGGTTGCCTTATAAGTAGAAATGCGCGATTGTATAATCCCAGACTTGATTGTCCTAAGAATCGTCCGATTAATAAGGTGTCAAGTTCAGCTCCAAGAAAGTCAATAAAGTTTAGAATAGACATTTTGCTGCCAAATGCAAACAGCGGTTTGTAATACTTCCAGTCAAAAAGCAGGAGCAGGCTATGTCTGGCAAAAAAATAAGATACCACCGTTACTATCAAAGACTGGCATATGGAAGCGTAAACAAGGCTCCATACGCCAAAACCTTTAATACCCAAAGTAATTCCAACCATAACATATCCAACTACATAAGATATTATTTGAATAATGGCAATAGATTTGAATTCCATTCTTCGTCTCAATAAACTGGTAGAAGTTGAATTCAAGCCGGCTATCAGAAGGGAGAAACAAGTAACCCGCAAAATGGGGACGAGTTGAGGGTTGTCAAAAATATATAAGGATAAAGGGGCGCCAATCCACGCTAAAGCAAAAACTGTAACTCCTAAAACAAAGGATGAAGTAAATCCTACTCTGATGTCTTCCTGGCTTAAGTCTACCTTATGAATTAAAGCCTGACTCATGCCCATTTGAGAGAAAAAACTACCAAAGGCTATTATTACATGCGACATTGCCATTAGTCCAAAAGCAGCGGGATCCAGTAGGCGTGCCATTATAGCGCCATAACCCAGTTGAACGACAGCGTTTGTAATGGTTGCAACGGAGTTCCATTTAATGCCTCTAACTGTTTTTGTCGTTAAATTTTCTTTGGTTTTTTCTTTCACCGGACTCTCGGCAGGCTGAGGTAATTGCATTTATTGTACGTAAATATTGTAAAATTCTATAACGGTTAAAACTTAAGCTTGTACGGAAAGACAATTTTTTTGTTCCTCATTAATCAGTATGATTTCTTGAGAATTTAATATGTGACAAGATTCGGAAAACATTTTTTATTAAAATCCAGTTTATAAAGCGTCAAAAGAATGAATTCATTTGTCGTGGAAGGAACGCGTCAATGCTTTTTTCAGAATTAACGTATTGAACAATATAGGGCATTTAATTTATAATGGCATAATCAGAGAAATATGGAAAACCCTGTAAAATTACTTTGGACCGGTGGATGGGATTCCACTTTTAGATTGCTTGATCTCCTTTTAGTCAAGAAGAGGGCAGTACAGCCTTATTACATTATTAGCCGTAGTCGTCAATCTTGTGAGATGGAAATAAAAACCATGGAAAAAATCAGGAATCTTATATTTAAAAAGAACCCTGAAACAAGAAAAATGCTGTTGCCGCTTATCACAAAAGAAAGGAATTCCATAGCCATCAGTAAAGACATTACTGAAAAATATAACCGGTTATTTTCTATAACTTATTTGGGAGATCAATATGTTTATCTGGCAAGTTTTGCCGAAGGATCCCATATTGACGATCTTGAGCTGGCGATTCACAGAGATGACCAGGCACATAAATTTATTGAGGATTATGTAGTAGAGGAAAAGGATTATTTCCGGTTAAAAGATTTACCCTATCAATCAGACCTTACCTTATTTAAGTACTTCAGGTTTCCCATTCTGAACTATACCAAATTGGACATGGAGCAACTGGCATTGAAACATGATTTCCTTGATATTATGAACCAAACGTGGTTTTGTCATTCCCCGATTCATGGCCAGCCATGTGGTGTTTGTAATCCTTGCCGCACAACAAGCGAGGAAGGCATGCAAAGACGTCTGCCTTTTAGGGGCCGGATTCGTTACTTTACTCATTTTAAGGTAAAGCCGGCGCTTAAAAAAATACTCAGAGCGTCCTGAAATTGTAAAAAATGTAGGAAGCTCATTTCTTTTGGTTACCTTAGCTGAAGTTAAGAAGTATTAATGTTCAAATGAACTTATAAATACCTTGCTTCTGAATCAATGAAAGTCTTATTGCCAACGCTCCTTCTATTATTTGCCTTCTTGCCTTGTTTCGGACAAAATAATACAGGTTCTGCTCAGAAATTCTATTATGAAATTAAGCAGCAAGCTGATTCTATGGGACATTGGCTGCTTGAAAAAAATATAGAAAAATTTTTGCGATATACCTCTCCAAAGGTGTTGAGTAATATGGGCGGAAAGGAAAAAATGGCTCAAGTGATGGACAGCGCTTTCAAGAATATGGAAAAGGAGGGCACAATCTTTTTATCTGTTTCTTTTGGGC
The DNA here is from genome assembly GCA_035628645.1 of Cytophagales bacterium. Classification (GTDB taxonomy): domain Bacteria; phylum Bacteroidota; class Bacteroidia; order Cytophagales; family Cyclobacteriaceae; genus DASPJL01. The sequence continues at coordinate 8,191 of DASPJL010000183.1, forward strand.
ATCCCTCAAAAATCATAAATATTAGAAATGAACTGCAATGTACTTTGCCTCAGATTATCGAAATGCGGGTGCCCAACGGTCGCCTTATTACCCATTCTACTTTGATTGTAATTTCAGAAGACTATGGAAAAAGCTGGCATTTTGTGGATACTTCCGGAAAGGACATCCAGGCTATGCAGGTGCTTTTGCCAAACCTCAGTACAGAACTTATAATTCCTGAAAAGCCAAAAAACATTTTTTATGAGAATTGATCAGGTTTTATTAAGGGGTTATCTCTTACAGGATCAATAGTTATAAATCTATTTCGACGTTCTTTTCTTTAGATCGTTATTTTTAGAATCGGCCTTTATTCTATATTTTAAAAAATTGAGAATAAATATAACATAAACAATTAATGCCCATAGGGAAACCGCCTTTGCGAAGCCATTCAAATCATAAATGCCAAATAAACAGGACAAGGCCAGTAGAAGCCAGAAAACAGAATGACCGTATTTAAGTATTAACCGCTGAAAGGCAATATTTCCTTTGCAGGTATTTTCTTAGGAACAAAAAGGTAAACTACTGCTATCAGCAGACAAACAATCAGCCACACTATTAATGGAAGTCCCCAAAATTCTTTCATCCTAATCAATTAAAGTTTTTAGCAATGTTTGTCTCCCTATTAGCGGGAGATTTGCTGCTTATTTTAATTTTAAGAATAAAGATATAGAAAGAATTCTTAAGTTATTTTTTTGAATTGACCTGAGTGTTTTAACTGATCTGGTTTCTACAAAATATTTGATAATCGAAAAATTCTACTGCTTATTTAATAGTAGTAATCCACCATACATTTCCAAAAGGATCTCTTATGCCGCCGCTCCTTCCATACTCCTTGTCTTCTATTTCCATTAATGAAGTGGCTCCTTGTTCCAGCGCCTTTTTATAAGTTTTGTCTACATCTTCCACATAGATAAACATTCCGGCATTTTGAGCCTGCCACTGTCCAGTACTTCCGGCAAACATCACCGTGCTGCCGTTGATATTTACTTCAGCATGCATAATTTCCGATTCATTTCTCATGTATTTGGCGGTTTCTTCCGCACCAAAAACATTCTTTAAGAAATCCATAAACTTGCCTGCCTCTTTCACGATTATATAAGGCATTATTGTCTGATGTCCGGTTGGGATTTTCATGTGTTGTGATTTATGCTTTTTAAAATTGATAATGAACTATTATTTTTTACGGTAATCTATTGTCAAAAGTAGGCGTTTATAAATCACCAAAAATTGGAAAAACACGACATTTTATACTTCTCTATACTCACTTCCTTCCGCATTGCCCGAAAAGTATGCTTTGGGATGATATCCGGAAAATTCTTTAAAGTCGTGAATAAAATGCGACTGGTCATAATATCCACAGTCGAAAGCAATTTGAGTCAATGGTTTTTTGTAGTTTCCATAATCTTTCAATGCAGTCTGAAACCGGATAATCCTTGAGTACAATTTGGGGCTAAAACCTGCATATTCTTTAAATTTCCTTTCAAATTGCCTTGTGGAAAGGCAAAAATTATCCGATAGTTTTTCGACGGAAAGGGTGCCTCCAGAATTGATTATATGATTTATCGCTGCAAAAACACCCGGTTCTTCTCTTTTTATTTTTTTAACACGGTTTTCTAAAAATGAAGAAAGGATTTTTACACGCTCCAAATTATCTCCCGCTAACATCATTTTTTCTTCTAATTCTCCTCCTTCATTTCCTAATAATGTTTGAAGGTCCACCAGTTGATTACTCAGCTCAGTGGAGGGCAAAGAAAAAAGTTGGGGAATTGCAAAAGGGTAAAGATATACACCGAAAATGGCAAAATTTTCAAAGGTTATAAAACGCTTGAAATTCTGTGACTGTGCATGTATTAAAGAGTAAGATTGTTTGATGTTCTCTTTATCAGTAAGTTCCTCGAACGTTCCTTTATAATGAAATATAAGTTCAGAGCAACCATCTGCCAGGGAGCGATAAATATAACTTTCATTAACGCTGTCCCCTTCCAGAACCCAGAAGAATCTGACAAAATCCTTTAAGAAAGCAGGAGGATCAAACATTTGGTATTTCATTGAACTTGGTTTTCTGGTTATAAAGCTTTACTATTTTTTTTAATTCTTCTTTTTATAGGTTACGGTTTCCAATAAAATTCTTTTTCAGCAGGCGGTAATATCTGATGGAATGTCGTAAATCAATTCGAACCGTTTTTCGTATTAGTATTGAAAATTAAATCATGCTTACTTATGGAAAAAATATTTACTAATTATAAAGCATTCTTTTTACTTATAATAGTCATCCTGCTATGGGGAATTAATCCAGTCAAAGCACAGGTAGCTTCTACATGGAGTGCAGGTTTGGAAGTAGGGCCAGGGTTTGCCAGGTATGATGGCGATGCGGAAAATCATGATTTTAAAGCAGGCGTTATCGCTGGGGGATTTTTAACTTATAGTGTAGTAAACACTTTTGGAATTACAGGTAAAGTATTATTCTCTCAAAAGGGTTCAAGGTTTTCAGATAATGGAACGCGGGTAAAGCAAACGTTGGATTATTTGGAAGTACCGGTTTTAGGAAGATTTTTTTTAAATAGGGAAGGAAGGTTCAGACCTAATATTTTTATCGGCCCTTCATTTGGATTTTTGTTGGGAGTGAAAAATAAACGGGGAAACGGAGAAAATGTGAAAATCCCTGCCGATGAAAGGGACAATATCAGCGAATTTGATTTGGGAATAACAGGAGGACTGGGATTAAATTATGAAATTTTAAATGAAACTAGAATTTTAATTGACGCCCGATATACCCATGGATTATCCGATATAATAGATCCCGGAGAATTTAATAACAGAGGAATTGGTGTTACTATAGGAATGTCGTTCGGACTTTAATCAATTTAATCAGACTTCATCATTACAAATATCGACAAGACGTAAGAATAAAGCCCTGACGGCTGACACACTTTATTGCTTATCCCTTACTCGTCATTCGTCATTCCAAATTCGTCATTTAATAGTTTGGCATAATTCTACCAACACTCCATTGCTGGTTTTAGGATGAACAAAACAAATGAGTTTATTGTCCGCGCCTTGCTTAGGTTCTTCATTTATGAAAGTAAATCCTTCTGCTTTTAACTCTTCAATTGCCTCATAAATATCCTCCACTTCAAAGGCGATATGATGGATGCCCTCCCCTTTTTTTTCAATGAATTTCGATATGGGGCCTTGGTCAGAAATAGCCGCAAGAAGCTCGATTTTTGTGTCGTTAACGTTAAAAAAAGAGGTAGTTACACTTTCAGAAGTCACTTCTTCAATTTTATAATTGTCACGTCCCAGCAATGCCGCAAATAATTTATTTGAATTGCTCAGGTCTTTTACCGCTACTCCGATGTGGTCTACTTTTAGGATCATGAGGAAATGTTAAAGGATTGCCTATTTAATAAAATACAATATTCACGAAACTTATTTAAAATTCAACATTCGAAATTTAACATTTCTGCAAAGAACTTTTTAAGGGTAAATTCAGTTTTAGATGCAGTTATTTTAAGATTATATTTGTCAAAGAATTCTAAAACTCAATCAACGATGATAAGCGTTACAGATAAAGCAAAAAGCAGAATAGACGAACTCATAAAAGCTGAAGGCTATACAAAGGATCATAATGTCAGGGTTTCTGTGAAAGGTGGAGGATGTTCAGGTTTAATGTATGACTTGACTTTTGATGATAAAATTAGTCCCAGCGATCAGGTTTTTGAAGATAAAGGAGTGAAGATAATGGTAGATAAAAAGAGCCTTTTATACCTGGCCGGCACCGTTCTTGAATTTTCTGACGGATTAAACGGCAAAGGATTTCAGTTCATCAACCCTAATGCCTCAAGAACTTGCGGCTGCGGTGAAAGCTTCGCGGTATAATTCGATAGATTTTAGCTGTTAGCCTTCAGCTTTCAGCTAAAACCTATAATATTTTTTACTCAACAACTACTTTTCCTGTTCCCTGTTTTTTTCCGGAGCTATGAACCTGATAGTAATAAATCCCTGGTTTTAATTCCTCAACTTTTATTTCAGCCCTTTCTTCAGAATTTAATCTTTGGCTTTTTATTATTTTACCTGTTGTATTATATAATAATATAACAGGTTTCCTAAATAAAGAAGTATTTACAAAAAAGGATTCTTTTGTGGGGTTAGGAAATGCAGGAATAGCTTGATAAAATATTTCAGGATCAGTTCCTGTGGGATCAACAGGAGGGACCCCGGGTTCTGTTTTATAATTAAATATTTTCCCTTTCTGAGGATTAAGTATGTAAGTTAAATCTTTTCTGGAAACTCCAATTGGGTTAATTAAACTCCCCATGAATGTAATTATATAAGGATTGTCTCTTATTAAAGTAGAATCAAATTCGAATGAGAATTTGCCCAGTTTATAATCGGCAGAATCATAAGTTTCAAAAGCGGCATTTTCGTCTATCAAAAGTTCTGAATAGGCTTCCAGTTTTAAATTAATGTAAAGAGGGGAATTTTTAAGTCTAACTTTTAATTCCAGCGGCTCACCTTCTTCCAAATCAATTACATTAAATTCTTTTAGTTTAACTGTGTCGACTTTTTCAATTTCAATATAGTAGTCTGATTCTGTAATGACAATTTGGAAATCCCTTACAGAATATCCGACTAATCTTCCATTTCTAAATTCTGATACTTTCACCGCAATAGAATATTCTCCTGTTTTGCCCGGTTGGTTCCAAATTATGTTTCCTGAAAATGGATTAATTGACAGTTCTTGTGGAATGTCAGAGCCTTCATAGAAATTAGGGTGATTGGGGAATTTGTAATTAGGAACTTCAAAGGCTGTGCCCGTTTCGCATCCATTTCCTTCCTTAAAAGCCCTTGGGGTAAGAAATTCAAAACTCAGGCTATCTCCTTCGGGATCCAGCCCTGCTATTGTATGGGAAAAGTCATTTCCTGTAAATCCTTCTAAAATAGGTCTTTCGTGGAAGATGAAAGAATCATTAGGGGTGAAAGCATCAATAACAATTTTAGACTCTATATAAAAGGAAATCTGTACAGAATTACCGTCATTGATATTGTTTATATTCTCGTTTCTGTTCTCTTCATTGAAACTAATAATATACGACCCATCCGCTGGAAAAGAATGTGTGAAAAAAAAGTTTAATATTTCAGTATCAGGTTCAACCTGAATTCGCCTACTAAGGTCAACTATGTCACAGGCGGTCCCATCTCCAAAATTTAAGGTTGCATTCGGTTGGTCTACGCCCTGAACATCCCGATAAATAGTCAATTTTATGGAATAAGTTCGAGTCGAACGATCGATACTTTTATAAGTTATTTCCCCACCTTTAAGATGTGTCGCAAGAGAGCAAAAAGAATTAAGAATGAAAATGAATACAAAGACTAAAAAATGTTTCATAAAAAATAATTTAACGGGTCTAAAATTCTACTCTTTTTTAATCGATTAACAGAAATTTCTCATTCTTATTTTCCCTAAATGGCTTATTTCCGATAAGAATAATCCTTGAAGAACTCATTCAACATTCAACATTCAATATTTGATATCTTTTCAATCAGCACATCATCACATAACCACATTATCACATAAATCAAGCTCTATTGTCCTCATTAAAAAACATGCTTTGGTAATTGTGATACCTGAATTCAGCAATTTCTTCATTTTCAACAGCCTTTTTTACTGCACAGCCTGGTTCATTTGTATGGGTACAATTATGGTATTTGCATTCATTTAGCAGCTCCCGCATTTCAGGAAAGTAATGGCTTATTTCCTCCGGTTCAATTTCAATCAAACCCAATTCTTTAATTCCGGGTGTATCAATAATAAAAGTGTCCGGTCTGATTTTAAACATTTCAGCGAACGTCGTAGTATGTTTCCCTTTTTCCGCGAAATCAGAAATGGTATTTACCTTTTGATCCAGTTCAGGGGCAATGAGGTTAATGATCGAAGATTTTCCCACTCCTGAATGTCCTGAAAAAAGTGTCGTTTTTCCTTCTAATATATCGTTAAGTTCTGAAATTCCGGTTTGAGTTTGTATGGAAGTGAAAAGGCATTTATAACCTAATTTCTCATAGATGTTTTTTAAATAATTCTGCAACACTTTATCCTCCTCATTCATAATGTCTTGCTTGTTGAAGACAATAATCGCGGGAATTCTAAAGCTTTCACAGGAGACTAAGAACCGGTCAATAAATCCAAGAGAAGTTCGTGGATATTTTAATGTTACTACCAATACCGATTGATCTACATTGGCAGCAATTATATGGCCTTGAGAAGACTTTTTTACTGATTTGCGGATGACATAATTTGTTCTTTCCACGATTTCATCAATCGCCATACGGCCATCGTTTTCATAATTGCAAACCACCTGGTCGCCTACAGCAATGGGGTTTGTTAGCTTAATATCTTTTATTTTATGTTTCCCCCGAAGTCGTGCTGAATAAGTTTTTCCATCTTCTCCCAACACTTCATACCATGAACCGGTTGATTTTGTAACGATGCCTTTTACCATAAATGAAGGGGATTTATTTGGTTACCTGATGATCAATTTACAGTAATCTATGATTTTTGAAGTAGCGCCGGTATTTTGTTCTATATAATCCGAAGCCTTTTCTTTGATTTGTATTCTTTTTTCAGGACTATGGTATAATTCAGAGAACCATTTAGCAAACTCCTGATTCGATTTAACTGAAAAGGCAGCCTCAAGTTTTATCATGTCCCGGGCCTCTTTAAACCGCTGATAATTGGGACCGAAAAAAACCGGAATTCCCTGAACTACTGCTTCTAATATGTTGTGGATACCTTTTCCGAAACCACCGCCTATAAAAGCGTAGTTTCCGTACCTGTAAAGCGAAGAAAGCATTCCGATATTGTCTATAAAAAGAATCTGAAAATCCTTTACATTATCAAAATTAACTTGAGAAAACCGGATTGATTTTTTATTAATCCTTTTTATAAATCCTTCAATTTGATTTTCATCAATTTCATGTGGTGCGATGATGAGTTTAAGCGGTTGACTGAATGAATTTATAAAAGGAATTAAAAGGTCCATGTCCTCAGACCAGGTACTTCCAGCCACAATGAGTGGTTGGTGATCCCTAAATTTTTCCATTAAAGGAATTTCAGCAGCGCTTGTGGATATTTGTTTTACTCTGTCAAACCGGGTATCTCCGGCAACTGTTATTTCTTTATAATTGATACTTTCAAGAAGCTTTTTTGACTGCTCGTCCTGGACGAAAATGTGATTGAAATTTTTTAAGAGTGAAGCATAAAATTTTCCATAGGGTTTGAAAAACAATTGGCTTTCCCTGAAAATAGCCGATACGGAAATAAGGGGGATTTCATTTCTTTTTATTTCCCTGATGTAGTTATACCAGAATTCATATTTGATGAAAAATATTACAGTAGGTTTGACGATAGCCAGGAACTTCCTTGCATTCCATTTATTGTCAATAGGAAGGTAAAAGATATAGTCGGCATGTGGATAATTCTTTCTTAATTCATAACCCGATGGGGAGAAGAAGGTTAGTAAAATTTTATAATCGGGAAAATCATGTCTGAATCTTTCAATTAATGGTCTGCCCTGTTCAAATTCTCCAACAGAAGCACAGTGAAACCATGCCAATTTTTTAACATCTTGAGGAATGGCCTGCGAAAGTCTTTTAAATATTTTTTTTCGGCCCTTGATCCATAACTTAGCTTTTGTATTAAAAACGGAGGAAGTTCTAATCAGCGTCAGATAGGAGAGTATAGCGAGGTTGTAAAGGAATTTTTCCAAAAAAATAGTTTTTACAAAAATAAAAAAACCCTCGGTATCGAGGGCTTTTTATTTGAAAATATAGTTTTTAATATAAACACTGATATTGCAATCCCTGAATTTCGTCAGGAAATATTATTAATTCTTTGAAAGATAAGCAGCTACACCTTCTCTTGTGGCTTGCATAGCCTCTTTTCCTTCTTCCCAGTTTGCAGGGCAAACTTCTCCATGTTTGGTGAAATGTTGCCAAGCGTCAACTATTCTTACCGCTTCATCTATGTTTCTTCCAAGAGGGAAGAAGTTAACTACTTCATGTCTTACGATTCCTTCAAGGTCAATAAAGAAAGTTCCTCTGTAAGCGATAGGCGCTCCGTTAAATTCAAGCTCTCCGTCTTCATTGTAGCTATATTCACCGGCCAATACGCCATAGTTTGTAGCAATTGTTTTAGCAGAATCAGCAACGATAGGGTAAGTAACGCCCTCTATTCCGCCTTTGTTTTTTGGTAATGACAACCATGCTAAATGGGTTTCTTCTGTATCTGTTGAGCAACCAATTACAGCTACATTTCTTTTCTTAAATTCTTCCAGCTTCTCTTGAAAAGCAAGGATCTCAGTCGGGCAAACAAAAGTAAAATCTTTTGGGTAGAAGAAAAGAATAACTTCTTGTTTTCCAATGTATTGATCCAGGGAAAAATCAGTAACGATTTCTTCTCCGTTGATAACGGCTGGCGCTGTGAATAATGGTGCTTTTTTTCCTACTAATGACATAGTTTATTTTGATTTATTGTTTGAAAATTTTTATTTAATTGATATAGCTTGAGTGGGTTTTAATTTCTCTCCATTGATCTGAACGCTTATCTCCTTGATTTTAAGGTTATTGATTTGCTTGCTTTCAAAATAATTTTGAATAAGCTGGCTCAGTTCAGGATCCTCATAATCAATAATTTCCCTGGTATTTGTACAATAGATGTGATTATGAGAATTAAGGTTGGCATCGTACCTCATGGTGCCATCTTCATTCAGTACCCTGTTAACAAGGCCGGCATCAATAAGAGTGTCTAACGTTTTATAAACGGTGGCTAAAGAAATGCTGGGGTTATCAAGTTTTACTTCCTCATAAATGTTTTCAGCACAAGGATGTGATTCCGAATGATAAACAGAATTATAGATAACTATTCTTTGTTGAGTGGATTTTAATCCCTTTTCTGCAAGCTTCGTCTTAATTTCTTCCAGGGAAAGTGTAATCATTTTTATTTGTTGATAATTATTATTACTTAATAATTCTTTGCAAAGGTACTTGCGAGATCTTGATAATGCAAATTATGTTTACATTAAGTTTTTATTATTTGGATGAACAAGCGTTTGGGTTACCAGAATGCCAATGGCTCATAAATTGTATTTAGTCCTAATTTATTTACCTTTGCCTTTTCCCTTTTATACAATAAGATATGTTAGCTAAAACCTTTGGTAGCGCTGTTTTTGGAGTGAATGCCTATGTGATTACCATAGAAGTAAACGTCAGTTCAGGGCTGAATTTTTTTATGGTTGGACTCCCAGATAGCGCCGTAAAAGAAAGCCAACAACGGGTAGAATCTGCCTTAAAATATACAGGTTATAAAATGCCTCGGCAGAAAGTGGTGGTAAATCTTGCCCCTGCGGATATCAGGAAGGAGGGCTCTGCATACGATTTGCCGATTGCGCTTTGTGTTTTAAAAGCAACAGATCAAATGTTTAGCGCTGAACTGGAGAGATATGTGATCATGGGGGAATTGTCCTTAGATGGTGTTTTGCGGCCGATAAAGGGAGTTTTGCCAATAGCCATAGAAGCACGGAAACAAGGATTTAAAGGATTTGTTCTTCCTAAAGAAAATGCCAATGAGGCAGCAATAGTAAATAACCTGGATGTGATCCCGGTTGAAAACATTCAGGATGCAATAGATTTCTTCGAGGGTAAAAAGTCCATAGCACCTTTAAGTTCAGATACTAGAGATATTTTTTTCACTACCCTCAACAATTACGATGCTGATTTTTCTAATGTACAAGGACAGGAAAATATAAAACGGGCTTTGGAAATTGCCGCCGCAGGAGGTCATAATGTGATCATGATTGGACCTCCCGGAGCTGGAAAGACTATGTTGGCAAAACGACTTCCTTCTATCCTTCCGCCATTGAGCCTTCATGAAGCGCTGGAGACCACGAAAATACATTCAGTGGCGGGCAAGCTGGGAAGGAAATCCTCTTTGATAGCTACCCGCCCATATCGAGCGCCACATCATACCATAAGTGATGTGGCTTTGGTAGGAGGAGGTGGAATACCGCAACCCGGTGAAATTTCTTTAGCTCATAACGGCGTTCTTTTTTTAGATGAATTACCTGAGTTCAAAAGGACGGTTTTGGAAGTAATGAGGCAACCCCTGGAAGAGAGAAAGGTTTCCATTTCCAGGGCAAAAGTTTCTGTGGAATTCCCTGCCAATTTTATGCTTATTGCCAGTATGAATCCTTGCCCTTGTGGATATTATAATCATCCTGAAAAGGAGTGTGTTTGTGCGCCAGGCGTGGTACAGCGGTATTTAAATAAAATAAGCGGACCCTTATTGGATAGAATTGATCTTCATGTAGAAGTTACCCCTGTTTCGTTTGATCAAATGACGGCAAACAGGAAGACGGAAAGCAGTGCGGAAATTCGCGAAAGGGTAATAAAGGCGCGTGAAATTCAAACAAAAAGGTTTGAAGAAGTCCAGGGAATGTACTCAAACGCCATGATGAACTCCCAGATGGTAAAAGAAGTTTGTGCCATCAATGACCCCGGAAAACTTTTGCTGAAAAGCGCCATGGAAAAACTGGGACTTTCAGCCAGGGCTTATGACCGGATACTAAAGGTTTCAAGGACAATTGCTGATTTAGCAAACAGTGAAGAGATAAGAATTGAGCATTTGGCAGAAGCTATTCAATACAGAAGCCTGGACAGAGAAGGGTGGGCAGGATAATAAGGTTGGGTACTGTCATAAGCCCATGTCTTTAAGTTTTTTTCTTCATTACTCCTTGCTCTGTATTCGATGTTTTTTAATCCCGCGCCTCTTACTATTAAGAGAAGTTTTCTTAAGAAAAGCCCATTTTATAATTCTTGTTGATAGAAAAATGAGCATAAGTTGAGGTGCCTTTAATTGAATAACAGCAGGATTTTATTCCATTTTTAATATTTTTTTACTTTTATTTCATATGAAAAGGCCTGCTTTGGGTTTGTTTTCTTTAAAAATAAATACTTTATAACTCTTTATCCTCAAGGCTTGTAAAAAATCGGCGTAGCAAAAACGTATTTTAGAAGTAACTGTATAGTCAACCTTTTCTGGTTTTATCACATTCTTTGGGTTTATATTTCAATTATAATTTAAAACCCTTATTTATGAAAGCTAAATATTTACTCACCCATTCTCTCCTTCTATTAAGGAGACAGTCTTCTTCAGAACCACTTATTAAAGTATAGCTTCTGATTTTACTTTCCTTTAATTAACTAAAGAAGGACTCAGTTGAAGATTTCAACTGATATTATCTTATATATCAATTTTCAAATTTTACCTAATTACTTAAGCGATGAAGTATAAATTTATACTATTACTACTCTTCTGTTGCGTATTGACAATAGAAGGCTTTTCCCAAACGGTAGCCGTCGGAAGCGGGAGCTACACCACTACCTTCCCTGGAACTGACCAGGCAGGCAGAAATACCTTTCCCTCCGGAACGCCCAATTTATCGGGCGTAGCAGCTACAAAGCCTGTTCCTACCAACGACTGGTGGTCCAGTTTTATGAAAAATAATCATGGAAGCGGAGCATTTAATTATCCTTTAGCTTACAGATCAAAAACCTCAGGATTATCTATCAATTATATAGTTCCAAATCCCAGCCCAATAGAATATCGTCAGCCAATGAGCGATGTGGATGGGGTAATCGTAGGTGTTAATAACTTAAATGCTGCAAAATCTACTGTTTCTAATCATTCCGATTGGACAGTAACTTTAAATTGGACTGGTAGCGGAAATTTCAATGCTACCATGGGAGTGGGAATGCCTTTTACTTATTTTACAAAAGGATCAGGCGACCTTGCCAAAGTAACTGTTGGTTTTAATCCGCAAAATGCTACTGTCAGTGGTAATAAAATCATCATACAAAATAATCAAAATGGTGCCAATTATGTAGTATATGGACCTGCCGGAACAGTATGGAGCGGTAGTGGAGGTGTATATACTTCAAACCTGAACGGCAAAAATTATTGGTCAATGGCTATGCTTCCTCCAGGAGCAAATGTTACTGCTACAGCAACTGATTTCGAAAAATATGCATTCGTATTTCCCGGAAATACGCAGGTTTCCTGGAACTACAATTCTACAAATGGCCAAGTAAGGTCCACATTCTCTGTTACGCCGGATGTAAAAGAAGGTGTAAACAATGTAGTACTTCAAGGTCTTTTGCCGCATCAATGGTCCAGGCTGGCGGGAGATTCTCCTCAACCTACGGCACTTACGTATTCTTCGGTACGTGGTCAGCTCAAAATGCTAGCTTCAAATAGCTTTATAGTTCAAAACAGATTTAGCGGTATTCTACCTAACCTTCCAAATCTGGCTAAATACAGTGCAGGTTTTGACCCGGGATCATTATACAAGAAAATTGATATGATGAAAAACGATGGTCTTGCAGAATGGACGGATTCATACAACGAAGGTCAGGGCATGAATAGACTTATTCAGGCTGCGCATATAGCACACCAAATAGGGCATACTGAGGCAAGGGATAAACTGGTGAATACAGTAAAGGCAAGGTTGGAAGACTGGTTTAAAGCTGAAGGCGGCGAAGTAGCATTTCTTTTCTATTATAATAACGATTGGAAAGCATTAATTGGCTATCCTGCTGGTCATAGTCAGGATGTAAACCTTAATGATCATCATTTTCACTGGGGTTATTTCATTCATGCTGCTGCAGCTATTGAGCAATATCAACCGGGATGGGCAGCAAATTGGGGGCCGATGGTTAATTTATTGATTAGAGATGCAGCCAGTACAGATAGGAATGATTCCATGTTCCCTTTCTTAAGGAATTTCAATCCATATCAAGGACATGCGTGGGCTAATGGAACGGCAAATCAGCCTTTCGGAAATGATCAGGAGTCAACATCAGAATCCATGCAGTTCAATTCTTCTTTGATCCACTGGGGTACAATTACCGGTAATACAGCAATCCGTGATTTAGGTATTTTCCTTTACACTACTGAGCAATCTGCGGTAGAGGAATATTGGTTTGATGTAAATGACAGAACATTTCACTCTTCTTACGAAGGCGATATGGTGGCAAGGATCTGGGGCGGCGGATATGACAACGGAACTTGGTGGACAAACGATATTGCCGCTTCTTATGGAATTCAATTATATCCTATTCACGGTGGAGCCTTATACATGGGCCATAACACAGCTTATGTGCAAAAAATATGGAATTCCATGAAAACTAAAACTCAGGTATTGCAAAATACGCCGAATGACAATTTATGGTACGATATCTATTGGAGCTTTTTGTCCTTCCTGGATCCTGCTGAAGCCATTAATTTATATAATGCGTATCCTGACAGAAATGTAAAATTCGGTGTTTCTGATGCACAAACTTATCATTGGCTACACACAATGAATGCAATGGGCCAGGTAGCGGAAGAAGTTACTTCTAACTACCCAATTGCAGCAGTGTTTAATAAGAGTGGTGTAAAGACATATGTTGCGCACAATTATGGAGCTTCAGCTGTAACCGTATCTTTCTCTGACGGATATTCCATGTCAGTGCCTGCCAGAAGCACAAAAACCAACAGGGATATTAATGCTGCCGCTACGCTTTCTGTAAATACCCTTCAGGTTCCAAAAAACGGAACGGTAAATCTTACAGCAAATGTTACGGGTTCAGGTATTACGAAAGTAGATTTTTATAGAAATTCTACCTTGATCAGTTCAGATGCCAGTGCACCTTATGCTGCTACTGCAAGTAATTTAACTGCAGGAATGCCTAACTTCTATGCCAGGGCTTATGTAGGATCAAATCATAATGTTTCTAATGTAATTACCGTACAAGTGGGGTCACAAGTACCTTATTCAGGTGTACCTATTGCAATACCAGGAACAATAGAGGCCGGACATTACGATGCTTTTGAAGGTGGAAGTGGTCAGGGCGTGTCTTATTCTGATGCTACCTCATGGAATGAGGGAAATTTCCGAACATCAGAAGCAGTGGATGCCGGCACTACCACAAGTGAAGGGGTAACTGTCGGATGGATCGATGCTGGCGAGTGGTTGGAATATACCATTAATGCAGCTCAGGCAGGAACTTATGATGTTACACTCAGATATACTTCAGGAAATGCTACAGGAGGTGGACCTTTCTGGTTCGAGAATGAAGCAGGCGCTAAAATAAGCCCTGAAGCTACCGTTACCATGAACGATGTAAACTGGACGGCTTATGTTGATAAAATCGTTACAGGAGTTTCATTATCAGCAGGAACGCAGATTATAAGATTCAAGGCGGGTAGCGGTGGATTTAATCTTGGAAAAATGACCTTTGTATATAAAGGCGGCGGCGATACTCAAGCCCCTACAGTTCCACCGAGCCTTACCGCTACATCAAAAACTGAAAATAGTGTAAGCTTGTCTTGGAGCCCATCTACAGACAATGTAGAAGTTGCCGGATACGAAGTATTTGTAGGTTCTGAATCAACTCCAAGAGCAACTGTAACGAGCACATCAGCAACAATTGGAAGTTTAACTGCCAACACTGCTTATAGCTTTAAAGTAAGAGCAAGAGATGCAGCAAATAACTTCTCAGCTTTTACAAATTCTCTGGTTGTTACGACTAACTCAAGTACACCGACCGGCCAGCCGATACCTGGAACCATTCAGGCAGAAAGCTACACAAGCATGAGCGGTGTGCAAGAAGAAGGAACTCAGGATGGAGGTCCGGGTGAAAACGTAGGTTGGATAGATGCAGGCGACTGGATGGAATATGACGTAAATGTAGCTTCATCAGGTACCTATGCTGTAGGATTCAGGGTGGCAAGTGAGCCTGGAGGCGGACAGTTTCAACTGAGAAATGCTGCCGGAACAAGCCTTGCAACAGTAAATGTAGCTGCAACAGGCGGATGGCAGGTTTGGACAACATTGAATGCCAATGTTAGCCTGACATCAGGAGCACAAAAAATAAGAATTCATGCAATTGCCGGAGGCTTCAACCTAAACTGGATGCAATTCAGCACAAGCGGAGATACTCAGGCGCCAACGGCACCTTCAAACCTTGCTTCTCCATCTAAAACTATCAGCAGCGTAAATTTAACCTGGTCTGCATCTACAGATAATGTAGAAGTAACGGGATATGAAGTATATGTAGGAACAGAATCAACCCCAAGAGCAACGGTTACTGGAACATCTGCCACAATAGGAAGTTTATCAGCCGGAGCAACTTATAGCTTTAAAGTAAGAGCAAAAGATTTAGCAAATAACTTCTCGGGCTATTCCGCTTCATTGAGCGTAACGACAAATACAAATACGCCAACAGGACAACCGATTCCCGGAACGATCCAGGCAGAAAGTTATACTGCAATGAGTGGGGTTCAAAAAGAAACCACTCAGGATGGTGGTCCTGGTGAAAACGTAGGCTATATTGAGTCAGGTGACTGGATGGAGTATGATGTAAATGTAGCTTCAGCAGGAAGTTATTCCGTGGGATTCAGGGTAGCAAGTGAGCCTGGAGGAGGCCAGTTCCAGTTAAGAAATGCAGCCGGAACAAGTCTTGCCACAGTAAGTGTAGGTGCTACAGGCGGATGGCAGGTTTGGACAACATTAAATGCCAATGTTTCTTTATCAGCCGGAGCGCAAAAAATAAGAATTCACGCAACAGCGCCAGGCTTCAATGTGAACTGGATGGCATTTACTACAGCATGCAATCCGACTGCTATTACTCCTCACTTATCTGTAAATGGAGGCGCCTGGCAACAGACTTCAACTGCAACTTTAACCGCAGGAGGATCCGTAATCTTTGGTCCACAGCCTGGAACCGGAGGAAGTTGGAGCTGGACAGGTCCT
>DASPJL010000184.1:0-8614 GCA_035628645.1 Cytophagales bacterium
CGGGCATCCAGTTTTTGTTGCCTTTCCACGGTTTCCCGCGCTACTTCTTTGGCTTTCCGCAATGCTTTCTCTCTGTTTCTCAAGTCATGATTCAAAGCATTGTTCTCAATCGTTTTTTGTTCTGTATAAAAGTCGTAATTCCCGCCATACACAGTTATTCCCCACTCGGTTAATTCATACACGGCATCCAGAAGATTTAGCAACTTCCTGTCATGGCTCACCACAACCAAGGTGCTTGTAGCAGACTTTATAAAATCGTAAAGTAACTGTCTCCCCACTTTGTCCAGATGATTGCTGGGCTCATCTAAAAGAACCAGTTCCGGTTGATGAATGGAAATACCGGCAAGAAACACCTTTGTCTTTTGTCCGCCGCTCAAGGTTTTTATTTTCTGGTTTAGATCAAAACCTTCAAGCTGCCAATAAACAAGGGCTTCATGACAGCGCTCCTCAATTGCCCAGTCATCGCTCAGTACTGACAGGTTTTCTTCTGTTAGGTTGCCATCAAGAATTTCATTTAAGGCTTTTAATTTGTCATCAATCTGAAGCGCTTGGGCAATTGTCAGTTCATTGTACTGTCCAAAAATCTGAGGAACATAATACGTTATTGAATCATTTTGGACAAGTCCCTCTGAAGGTAGCAACACGCCTGCCATTATTTTTAACAAGGTGGATTTACCTGCACCGTTATTACCAATCAGGGCAATTTTATCACGTTTGTTGATAGTTAGATTTAGGTTATCAAACAATAAATCTTTATTGGGATGTATATAGGTGATATTCTGTAGAAAAAGCATAATTTCTTTCTTTTAAAAAAGTGAATAATTAACGGGACCTTTGGACGCCCTTTATTTATTTTTTCGAAAGAAATTATTTCACATTAATTTGTGCTTTTTATTTTATGTATGCAAAAGTAGGATTTTTTTTTGCCGATTAAAAGAACCTTTAGCATCGTTATCGAACATAGCTTTTTTATAAGCTCGCCTCTTTTTCTTTTACAAATTTTTCAAATAACAGCCTTTGTTCATAGCTAAATGCCATGGCTCTAGTTTGAAATATAATCAGATTATTTCTTAAGCGACAAAAGTAGGGTTGCGTGTTAAAATAAATTATAAATCCAGATCTCCTGATATTTTTCAAAGCTTTCTCAGCCTGTTCTTCATTTTCAAATTCCCATTGTTCAATTACTCCGTCCGCAATTAAATCGCTTTCAGTTCGCTTGCGATAGAAATATCCAAAAATATTGTTAACACTCTTAAAAAGTTCAAAATCAAGAGAGTCCAAATCATCTTTGAAAGTTTCAGTATTATAAGCTTGATTTATTTTACTGTTTTCGAAATGGATATTA
Source organism: Cytophagales bacterium (assembly GCA_035628645.1). Lineage (GTDB taxonomy): Bacteria > Bacteroidota > Bacteroidia > Cytophagales > Cyclobacteriaceae > DASPJL01. The sequence goes on from DASPJL010000184.1 coordinate 1,346, forward strand.
TAGAAAGGTTTCGTGTTGAAAAACTTTATCTGGCTTCTATCCAGTTCGTTATATATACCAACTTCTTTTAGTCTATTTGTATCTGAAACCCATTTTACTTTTTCAATATCGGAAACAAACGTTTGAATTTCATCACATGGTTGTATAATATCTCCGGAGAGAAATTTAATACTATCAACTATCCCGGTTGTCTTAAGCTTACTAGTATCATTTTTAACTTCCCTATGCTTGCTGCCCTCAATCCGCGCTTCTTCTTTCTTTATGTTGCAACTCAAGCATAAAAGGGATACAAGTATAAAAGATAAATATTTCATTTCTTTTTTTAATCAAACTTGGCAGCAAGTCCATAATAAAAAAACTTAACAATCATTCTTTGAACTCCCCGAAATGCCAAAGTACACCGGAAGGGTCATGCAGGAAACATTCTCTTCCCCAATCGTTTTCTCTGATAGGGACTAATCTTACGGTTTTATATTTATGATGAAGTCCGAGACTTTGTAGTTCTGTCCAATACTCATCGACATTCTCCACCTCAAGAAATATCATACAGTTATCCACCCAATCTTTAACATAATAATTTTGCAAATAAAACCCCAGGCTTTCAGAAATCCTGAAATAAGACATATCCGCGGATATTATTGATTCTTCGAAGCCCAGTTCTTTATAAAACCCTCTGGATTCCTCAAAATCCATGGCTCCAATAAAAGTTCTTACTGATTTTGCTTTATGTTTCATCGCTTATGAATATTTAATGGTTTCAGTTAGGTTCTGACGGATACCTTTCATTCGCGTTCGGTAAATTCCATCTTCCCTGCATTTTCTATTTTTGAGATGTGAACAAAGGAGGTATTGAATGTCCAGTGGTCAGGGTATTTTGATGTAAATAGAAAGTTAAATTTTTCAATTAAGACTTTGTCATGTGTATAATGCCGATCTTTTTAAAATTGTGTTATAACTTATCAAGCTATCCATAATTAATATTCTATTTTTTGAAATATTGAGCACACATAGCACAAGCCGTATTATTTCATTTCACCTTTAATTTTGATGTAGCAATTAAATCGCCATCACAATTTATAATTCTCAGGTCATAAATTCCCGAAGGTAGAAGTAATTCCCTTTCTTCAGAGATTACAAATTGATCCAAGGGTATTGCATCATTTGTTTCGTCTTTAAATGTAGCCTGAATTAAGCAACCCCTATAACTTTTAATTTTTTCTGAAAGGGAAATTCGTTTGACTTTTCTTGTTTTCAACCAGTTTGGCCTTTCATTTTCAAAGACAGTCATGGGATGATAAACGTGAACGTCGATTCCTGATTGATTTATTAGATCTATTATTACTTCTCCTTTTTCATTCAAGAATACTGTTGGTTCAGATAAATCAAACCGGTCAATAGCCTCTTTATAAAAAGGGTCTAACCTATTTGAATCATTTAATCCAGTCATTCTTTCCTGATCTATTGTCAAAATATCCTGATTGGTTAGTTTCTTTAACTGATATCCCATCGGTTTATATCCGCTTCCTCCCATTTCAGAAATGTGACTATATCCAGCGTGAATCAACACCTTGTCTGCCTGAAAATATTATTTGCCTGATCTGCATCCCTTAGTGATCCGTCAGGCGCTTTTTCTGTTTCATATGGAATCAGTTTATATCCAATCTTTATTGCTTCCCTAATCATGTTACCAAAGTTTGAATCCTTTGTGTAATACCCCGTGGCCTTCGTAGGATACCCTCTTTCATTTAAGAGTGAATCTGTATGGTAGAGTGTTTCCAAAGCCAAGTACCTGTAACCTTCTTCCCATAAAGGCATTAAAAGTTCTTTTGTAAAAACTCTATTTTGCGAATTATAATGAGCTTCGTTGATAAGGGTAAAATGGAAGTCCTTGGCCTTATTGCTTATGTATTGCACTGCCGAAACAGGGCGGGCCATTGAAAAAGCTTCTTCCGGGTCTCTAAGACCTGCAAAAAACTCTATTGCAGCTTTTGCATCTGCTTTAGATTCTACATTTGCATTTGGATCAGACAATGATCTTTCAATCGTTTTAAGAAATTTTTCCCTATCTGGTTGGAAGGATTCGATGGTAATATTTTCGGAATGCTTACTATCAAATAACGCTCTTTTTGTTGCCTGCTCTAATGCATTTTGATAATCTCCATAAAAGCTGCATTGAACAGCATTTAATTCAAAATTCATGGTAAGGTCCAACTTGCAATATTCTTCAAATCCAGGATTAAAGTCTCTGATACTATAATGTTTTACTTCTGAAAATTTATAGCCTTCCATATTGCAGCCGATAACCAACAGCATGAAAAAAATATAAAAAAGGTAATTATTTCTGGGTGTTTTCATCTTTTACATGCTAGAGCCTAGCTACTTATTTTTCCTTCTTCAACTGAAGTTTTTCTATTACCTTATTAACTAACCATTTCTCTTGTAATTTATAAAGGAAATTAAACCCACTATTAAAAAATTTTTCGGTCTCGTTCTAGTCGTAATTCCTTTCAAATACCTATCAGAAAGCAAAGTATTATCAAGATAATGGGCGGTATAATGATGTTTAATATTGCTATCATTCTTTCAAAATTCTGCACTTTCGATATCCCTTTTACCATTATAATATATGAAATGATGGGTAACATAAAACCGATAAAAGGCGGGACAGTAATTGGATCTTTCTTGATAAGATTTATACCTTCAACAATTAAGAAAAACAAATAAGGTAAAGATGCAAGACTTACAACTTTTGTGACGCCTTTTATTGATCCTTCTCCTTTCCAAAGTTTACCGGTAAATTTTATTACACGGGGATAAAATATGGCCCAAACAAGAAAAACCAGAAGAGTAATGAACATCACCACTGAGGTTTTTAAAAAAATATCGCCATTAACCCAATATTGGGCTGAAATGCCTAATGTCAAACTGTTAAGAAGTAAAGGTAGATTATAATTGAAATCTAAATCTCCCTTCAGAACATTATTGATGGTTTTATAAGGACTTAGCCAAAAAGCTAATATAAAAGGCATAAGCTGTTAAATGTGGTAACTCTTTATTGATCCGATTAACTTCCCCCAATATATTTATTAAAAGAGCTAAATACAAAACAAGAATTTGAGAAAGGCATAATATTTTCTCCTGCTTTCCAATCCTTACTCCGCATTTCTCCTTTTTCTTATTTTGAAGATATAAAACTCTGAATAATATCCGACACTTCGTTAAAGTTCGTTTCCAATGCCATATGTCCGCCGTCCAAAATATGAATCTGTGCTTCGGGCAAATCTCTTTTATAACAAGAGGCTTCTGCTACATCAAAAAACGCATCATGCTTACCCCAAATAATAAGGGCTGGAGGTTGGTGCATACGGAAATATTCTTGAAAAACAGGAAACATTTCAATATTGCTTTTATAGGTACAATTTAACTCGAATTGCATGTCAATATTGCCAGGTCTGCTCATCCGTTCCCAATCCAGTATCCACGATTCAGGACTCACACGGGTAAGGAGTTCTTCAGATAACCCGGCGGTATACTGAAGCTTTATACCCTCTTTACTTAAAAATGCTGCCACCCTTTTCTTTTTCTCTTTGGTTGGATTCTCCCAATAATCTCTTGTTTCATCCCATTGCGGTCCGATGCCTTCAATATAGGCATTGCCGTTTTGAACGATAATCCGCTCTATCTTTTCCGGGTTGTTCACACATATTCGAAGTCCGATAGGACAACCATAATCATGAAGATAGATGGTAAAAGATCTTAAATTGATTGCTTCAGTAAATTTATTGATGTATGTTGATATGTTTTTAAAAGAATATTCGAAGTCATCCGTACCAGGAAAATCACTAAATCCAAAACCGGGATAATCAGGAGCGATGAGATAAAAATTATCAGAAAGGGCAACCATTAAATTTTTAAACATCACCGATGATGCCGGAAATCCATGCAGAAGCAGTAGCGATGGATTTTTCCTATCCCCCGCCTCCCGATAAAAAAAATTAACTCCGTCAACCGCGATTGTTTTATTGTAAATCTGTCTGTTCATATTCGCTTTTATCGTTGGATAGCTTTGTAATTATTCAAACTATAAATGAAAGTACGTTCAACTTGTTTATTGAAGCCATGCGACAAGACTGCGTTCTTATCTTAAGTCAAGGATTTTCCATTTTCAGCATATGATATTTACGCAATCATTAATTTAAATTATTCTGAAAATGGAAAAATCAAGATTAGTACAGGCATTTTTAATTATCTCAGGGATAATCGCAACAGGCATTGGCGGGGCTTTGTTAATTGCACCTGTAGCCTTTGAAGCTTCGGCAGGAATCGACCTGGGGGAAAACATTAATTTATTAAGTGAAGTAAGAGCTCCAGGGGGAACCTTGTCGGTAGCCGGGATATTAATCACAACAGGCGCTTTTATTTCCGGGATAACCCATTTCTCTATTTTATTGTCCTGCTTGTTCTATCTTTCTTATGGACTGTCCCGGGTATTGGGTATGATGATTGACGGAATTCCTAATGAATCACTTGTTATGGCAACTGTTGCAGAAATACTCATAGGGCTTTTAAGTCTTTTGCTGGTTTTTAGGATTCGGAGGAAACAGTACCCTACATCTTGAAATTCTCCGTAGGTTATTCTTTCAGTTTGTCATTTATCATAAGTCTTTTTCTAATCCTGCTGAAAGATTCGGGAGTTACCCCAATAAAACTGGCAATTTGATGGAGTGGAACTCTATTTAGAAGTTCAGGTCGGGTTTTCATCAGGATCTGATACCTCTCTTCGGGATTATAGAAATTCAGGAATGTTATACGATCTTCCACCTTGGAATAGTCTTGGGGCATTAACGTATGAACCAGGTGCTCAAGCTTCGGATACTCTTTGTGTAGCTCTTGTTCCTGCGCCCGGGTTCCGGTTGTTAAAATGCAGTCTTCAACACAAGCAAGGTTGTATTCCGAAGGGGTTCTTTTTAAATAACTCGAATATAAAACTGCCGGCTGGCCTTCTGTAAAAAAGCCGGTTGTTTTTTCTTCTCCATTTACCAGTTGATACTGCCGTAAACATCCCTTTAAAACGAAAAAACATTTGTCAGATACCTTTCCCTCCTTCAATATTATTGTCCCTTTTTTAAAAGATTCAATCCGGGTATTTTCCACAATAGCGTTAATTTCCTCCGCACTGAATTTTTCAAACTTTGAGATAAATTGCGTTAGTAAGTCATTCATGCTTTTTTGAAATGATTAGAAAAGTAGTATTTAGTTATGCTGGTTTTACAATGTCATATACATCAATACATCCCAAAGCAACTTACTGGTCATTATAATTCCGGTTCTTCTATCCGCGACTTCATTTTTCAGATTTTCCAGATAGCTTGAATTTAAAAATATCCCATTACGGACAATGCCATGTATTTCACTAATATTCTTTATGTCATCTATCGGATTTTTTGACAAGATTATCAGGTCTGCCACCTTTCCTTTCTTAACGCTTCCATATCTGTCCGAACGTCCGTAGTACATAGCCGGGTACAAGGTAGTGGTTCGCAGTACTTCATAAGCTGGCAATCCAGCTGTTGAAAGCTCAATCAGCTCTTCATGCAATGAAGAACCTGGCAATTCCGGCAGGTCTGATCCTGCCAATACCTTCACCCCATATTTGGCGGCTTTCCCCGAAATTTCCAAACTTTTCAAATAGAATTCTTTATACACCTTTCTATCATCCGGCGTAGGATCCTCCTGGATGGCGGCATCCAAATCTTCAAAGGAAAGAAACCTGAATATAGGATTGATGTGACTGTATCTAAGCCTGAACAGGGAATCCTCAGCAAAAGCATCTGCTTTTCTGGTAAGGTGTGTGGGGCAATACCAGGTATTGTTCCTGACAAATGCCTGAAACATTTTTTCAAGCATTACGGTATCATGCTCTTCCAACATTCTTTTTCTCAGCTGGGTATTGTCCAATGATTTCGGATCCGGGTCTTTCCTGATCATTTCGGATTCTTTGAAACTGTCCCAAATGAAAAACCTTGCATGCTCCATACTTTTCATGCCAGCATCAGATGCTTCAATGGTACTCACTCTTACAGGTTTATGTCCTGCTACATCCAGGCCTTGTTTAGCAGCTTCTTTCATTAATTCAAAAAAAGCATCTGAAGGAATATTGTTATAGATTTTGATAAGGCTAATTCCGTTCTCTTTAAAATGCTTCACAAGTCTTACGGCATCCTCTGGGGTGGAGCAGTTGAAATATTCCGGTGAATTATCGAACATAGAACTAGGTCCTTCAACGGCGAAGCTCGCATAACTAAATAATTCCGGGCCCACCAGTTGTCCTGCTTTTACCTTCTCATTCCATTTAACTAATTTTTCCATAACTCCGGCATATGGATCCCTTTTATTATAAGGGCCTCTCATGTCCCGGACATACGTTACCCCGTGTCTGAAAAATTCGGGATACTCGACAAATGGCGACTGCTTTGAAAGATGTACATGCATATCCCATAATCCACTTATCAAGAATTTGTTAGTGGCATCGACCACTTTGGTATTATCATCAGTTGAGAAAAAAGGTTTATCAGAAATAGAATCGATAACACCGCCTACAATAAGAATATTATGATTATATAAAACTGAGTCGGCTTCAACATCAATTATATTGACATTTTGAATTAAAATAGTATTTTCAGATTGTTTAGGAAGCGGGGTGTAACTATAAGGAAAAAACACACAGCCCATGAAGAATATAAAAATACAGCCAAGCAAGACCGCCAGTACTTTCAAAATCAATTTTATCGTCGTCATCGTAGATTAATCAAGCGAATTTTAGGGTTTGTCCATTTATTGAAGCACCTGCAAAAAAAAACATAACTATGTGCAATCGTTTCAATTATATTCCCCAAGGTATTTATTAAAAAAGCCAAATATAAGACATGAATTGAAGCTTCCTTATTTTATTCTAATCGCCAACGATCAGAATAAATCTTACCGCTGAGTCAACCAGTCGAAATATCCGGTGATTCCTGTGAGGATAAACTGAACGGCAAGAGCTGCCAGTATAAGGCCTAAAATACGGTTGATCATACCCACTCTGCTGTCACCCAACAGCGTAATGGCTCTTCCGCTCAACATTAAAATAGGCCAGGAGATCAAATAAATAAATAGGATGGTAACGATAAGGCAGGCAAGTTTAATCCAATCGCCTGAGGCCTGGGCTCCTAACATCAACACCGTTGAAATAGTACCGGGTCCTGCCAGCATCGGTATGGTCATTGG
>DASPJL010000185.1:0-14309 GCA_035628645.1 Cytophagales bacterium
GAACACCAAATGCAGAGATCACAAAATCAGACAATAGGTCTAAAACCTTGAACCGGAAAGGTGCATCTCTGCATCGGTGATGTGCCAAATAAAATTCTGAAATTTTATTTAATTGTAATACTTGTCAAACTTAAAGGAACCGTAAACAGTGAGAATTTTAATCGACGGAGCAAACTTTTCTACTTCCGCTTGCCAGTTAAAAATAAGCGAAGTAGGCACCACAATGAGGTTTACATTGTGTTGTGTTTTTTTTCTTTGAGAAAGAATGAAGGCAATAATTTGAATTGTTTTTCCCAATCCCATATCGTCGGCCAGACAACCGCCGAAATTAAAATCATCCAGGAAATTCAACCAGTTCAATCCTTGCTTCTGGTATTCTCTCAGGTTTGCTTTTAACTCCGTCGGAACCTCCACTTGGTGAATGGCTTCAAAATCCGAGGTTTTAGATTTATACATAGCCAATTGGTTTTTCACCTCCTGGGTCAGCGCTTCCTCATCATATAGTTCGGCAATTTCCGAGAAATTGGTTTTGGGGGTTCTGAGCACTTCACCGACAATTTCACCGGAATAAAAAAACCTCGAAAACCTTTCGATCCATTCATCGGGTAAAATACCCAAAGTACCGTCACCCAACTGAACGAACTTACTTTTATTTCGCAGCGATTTGTGCAAATGCTTCAGCGAAACTTTTTGATCACCATACTTTACATCTATGGTAGTATTAAACCAATCCAGTCCACTGCTGACGATAATGGAGATTTTTGCTTTGTTAGGATTGCGTTTATTGTTATTTAATTCACCGAATCCTAAAATAGTAATTCCATAATTATTCCAATCTTCGAAAGCCTCCAGAAACCAATTTTCATCAAGAAACCTGTCCCTATGAAGGTAAAAGTAATCCAGGGAAAGCTGATCCTGAAAATCCGGATGCTGCCGTAATAAAATCGAGGTAAACTGCACTTCCAGTTCTTCATCCCGCTCTAATAAAAAAGCATTTCCTTTTTGATCTATTGCGTAAAGTTGTTTCTTAGAAAGCACAGGAATTTCGACGCCTCCATACCGCACAACTGGCGTGATTACTACATATTCCTCCGAGTCCGACAAGTAAATAATCTTTTCGACCGTTTGATCAAAGCCGCTATCTTCCAGTTGTTTTTTGGTTGCCGCTTTTAAATAAGAATAGGTGATCTTGATTTTATGCTCCAGTTCGGAAAGAATATTTTGCCTGAATGCGTCAAATTTCGAATGATGGATGACGAGGATATTGTTGTTTTTCCTGAAAAAATCAATGACACGAACAAGATCTGTATTATCGATTAAATGAAGGGTATTTTCAACAAGAATAAAGTAGCCATATCTGACTGTAAGATTTTTCAAGTCATAAGGTTTGTCATTTATAACCAAATGTCCGCAAACTTCATAAAAAATATCCTTCTTATCTACGGATAATCGCAGATCCATTTTTAAGTTTTTAAGCTGAACCGGCACAATTGAGGTTGAGGTAATATTAGCCGAAGTCTTGCCGTCGTGATAAAAAACCTCCAGTTTAAGCGGATTTTTAACAAGGGCTTTTAAACCTTCAATATCAGATTCGGACTGAACATAGTTATTTTGAAAACTGGAGATTCCCGTATAAAATTTAATTTCATCATTATTTTCTGCCTTCCAGATCAGGTCCAAAGGGGCAATAGACTTTAAGGGATTTTTCACCTTTCCATCCAATGTTGTTTGCGTTTCAAAAAGCTCAATATATAAATGGTTGTAGAACTTGTGGTGCGCAAGAACAACAATCTGTTTTGTGTTTTCTTTTTCACCTTTTGAAGAAGGTAAATGAACTCTTTGTTTGGGGATTAAATGCTCTTTTAAATACTTATCCGTTTCTTTATTTATTGGAAGAAGTTCCTTTATTTTCGGTTTAATTTCAACCGATTTATTATTGTATTCCAGTTGAAAGAAATTGTCAGGGTTGCTTTCATGTTCAAGGCCATAATCCACCGCCACTTTCTTCATTTTCTCGTGACGCAGTTTTTCATCAAAGAAGATGCGAAACTCTTTTCGGTCCATAATGTTAAACAGCACCTGAGCCTGATGTTCACATAATTTCCTCTTTGGAGTACTACATTCACAAGAAAGCTTCAACTCACGTACTCCTTGAATTACTTCAACTACTGGAGAATCAATGCTACCGGACAAGTTGATAAATGTTCCGAAATTAATTTCTAAAGTCTGTGGGTGTATGTCAAGGAAATTCCGGGAATCTATTTCTAATTGGGCAGAAGTATGCTTTAAAATATAGCTGAACGACAATGCTGAGATATCAAAATCCCTGAAAATATAATCATTGGGATGATCCTTCAATTCATTGGACTGTTGATTCAAATTTTGTCTTTTGAGCATTCTTCCTTCTTTTTTCAAAAGGTCGAATTTACTCAGAAAGTTGGTCAGGCGACGGAATTAAATTTGGTTAACGCCTCTAATATCGAAAACTGTTTTTAGTCAATCCCTCTCGGTTCCTTTTAATCAAACCAGTGTCAGGGAGGGGTTACTTTCGTTTCTTAGACGAAGCCTTCGCTCTTTTATTGAAGTCGAGCGCAAGCGATACCCAATAATTAAAATCAGCTTTGCTTTGAAGGTTATCATCGTTTACAAAAACATATCCTTTGTATTCCCTACCTTTCATAATTACGGTACGACAGCCATCTCTCCGCACCACTTCTTCATGAAGGTCGGGATCAATACGGCACATCATCCTATCATCACGCGCAGTGAGACACATTTTACCCTCAACCATAAATGCTATTCCGCCAAACATCTTTTTCTCTTCAACATCTGGCAAATGTGCAAGAGCTAGCCTGATTCTGGCTGTCAGGTTTTCATTGTAAGCCATTGAAATTTCTTTAAAACATTGTTGTCAAAACTATAGAACTAACCTCATCATTGCCAATGATTTATTAAAAAAAACAAGAAAAAGAATCTAATTCCTGCAACCTCGTGTTACAAAAAAAGGGAATTATATTCCTTTGGACAGAAATACCATTCCCTCGAAATTATTATTTTATTAAAGCTCCTGAATCTGGCGGATCATCTGATTGGTAAACCCCCATTCATTATCGTACCACGCCATTATTTTTACCAGATCTCCATCTACAACCCTGGTCATTTCCAAATCAACAACAGATGCAAATGGACTTTGGATAATATCTGAAGAAACCAAAGGCTCATCGGAAACAGCCAATACATTTTTATACCTTCCTGTTTTTGACTCTTCTATCAGAATGGCATTGATTTCATCGGCAGAAGTGTTTTTTGAGGCTACAAAAGTAATGTCGGAGATAGAGCCAACCGGCACTGGAGTACGAATCGACACGCCGTCAAACTTATTCTCCAATTGAGGCAAGGCTTTGGTAGTAGCAATTGCAGCTCCTGTAGAAGCTGGGATCAGACTCAATGCTGCAGCTCTTCCCATCCTGGGTTCTTTTTTTGAAGGACCGTCTACAATGGATTGGGAGGCAGTGTATGCATGTACAGTATTGAGGATGGCTTTTTTTACGCCTATTCTGCGGTCCATAATTTCTACCACAGGACCAATATTATTGGTGGTACAGCTTGCACAGGAAAAAATGGATGTTTTGCCATCGGCGGTGTTTACTCCATGTACCACTGTGGGCGTGTCTTTACTTTTGGTTGGCCCTGAAATTACCACCGTTTTAGCGCCTGCTTTGATATGCTTTTCTGCATCCTCCCTATTAGTAAAAAAACCGGTACTTTCTATTACCACGTCTACATTCAGCTCTTTCCAGGGAAGTTGTGACGGATCTTTCTGTGATAGAAATTTAATCCTCTTGTCTCCAACATGTAAATAATCATCCTGGAAATTTACTTTGGCACCATATCTTCCGTAAACGCTGTCGTATTTTAGCAGATAAGACGCATTCTCAATACTCATTAAATCATTGATGGCAACGACTTCCAATTCCGGAAGATTCATAATCACTTTTAAGGAAGCTCTTCCAATTCTTCCAAATCCGTTTATTGCAATTTTCATCATTTGTATTAGTTTTAAAAGGTCAGATATTTCAAAACTTAAGGTATTCAGGGTATATTTTATCAAACTCTTTTTTGAGTTTCTTGTTTAATTTTTATCATAAAAAATCCATTCATCCAACCCTTTATAATCAAAAAAGCCATGAGGTTGTCATGGCTAATGTTCATATCCTACAAGTTCCTCTATCAATTCAAACTTTTCTCCAGTCCTATGGATTTAGGGAATAAAATATTATTCTCTAAATGGATGTGAAGGTGCAGATCGTCCTCAAACTCCTTCAATAAAGCAAAAGTAACCTTATAGGTATTGCAAGCATCAGCAGGTGGATTATAATTATTACTAAGCGCTGCAATTTTTCTAAATCGGTCTCCTTCTGCATCGTGTTCATGCATCATCATTTCCACAGGATTTTTAACTGATCCGAAATAGGGCGCTTTCACCGGCTGTTGTTCTTTCCCTGACTTCACCATTTTTCTTATAAAAGGGAACAACACCAACTCTTCCTTTTTCATGTGCTTTGTAAACTCACCTATTGATTCTTTGAATAACTCAGCTATTTCAAACAATTCGGTATGATGGTCGCCATGTACGCTGCATATCTTTTCCAAATACTGACGGATGACAGGTGTTTTTTCTTCTACGTAGCGATGGTGCTTTTTCTCGATATAATCTGCCAGCAAATCCAGCGGCCATGATTTATAATCTATCGATTGATAATCAGAAGCGTTTACTGCTTTGTTTAAACCCTCTAATAATTCATTCGGCGTTATGTTTTTACTTTCACAAACTTCATGAATTGTCCTGTTGCCTTTGCAGCAAAAGTCAATGCCGAATTTTTCAAAAACGGAAGCTGTGCGGTAGTCTTGCGCTACCAGCTCACCTACAATATTTTCTTCTGTAACGGTCATAATGGTACTTTTAAATGTTGGCTTTCCCCCATTCATTAATTTCAGATTCAGTCCACAACGAGGGGAAAAATTTACGTTGCTGGAACTGCGGGTGTAAATATTTTTTCCATTCGGATCCTCCTGTTGCTGCCTGGTTTTCATTTTTGCTGTCCAGATAATATTTGGCCATATTGATATGAACCATGGGCCACTCAATATTGTAGAGGCGGTCAAACTCCCTTAATTTCTCTTGTAACTGAGGGGATAGGTTTTGCAATTGGAGGACTTTATCTTCAACCGTATTTCCTTGTACTTTTTTTGCATAGGAAATAAAACTTTCCATATACTTTTCTTCAAAAAGCCGCAGGGTTATTGTTTTTTCGCCTGTTTCGCGATGGGTACCTGCATCCTTCCAGTAGATGTTTTCAAAGTAATCTTCAATGGTAGGATTGGCAGGCAAGCGCTTTTTTCCTTCTTTGTTTACAAGGTTTTCAAGTCGGGTACAGGATAACTCTATGAATCGGAATTGAGCGCTTTGAAAACCGCTTGCAGGAGTTAAAGTAGACCGAAAAACCTGGTAGTCATCATAATTTAGCCCATCTTTCATTATATCGAAAGATTCAATAAGCATGGTCGTATAACGATTGATACGTTTAATTTTGGTAACCAAATATTCTTCAGTTGGTTTGCTTTCCTCCACGATCTGTTTGATCTCGTGGAGAGCCATTTTCAACAACAACTCGGTTACCTGATGATACATTATGAAAATTTCTTCATCCTTAAAATTTGTTCTTGGCCTTTGCAAAGAAAGCAAGGTATCCACCCCTATATAATCCCAGTAATTGATCAGTTTAGATTGAAGCAATCCTTTAAGATAGACCTCCGGATTTTCTCCGAGGCTTTTATATTTATCATTAATGGCTTGAATAATATCTTCTTGTTCCATAGTAGCAGTTAGTTAAAAAGCTTTATTCCGAAAATAAACAAGCAAACCACCTTTGTCAATTCCATTCCGATATAATAATAATGAAGTGTAGATCGCGGAAGACTTTTTCCCTGGATATGTAATTCTGCAATAGCATCCAAGGCAGGAAGCAACCAGAATGTCTGAATGCATAATAAAATTAAAGGAAGGAAATACAAACTATTTTCGATGGAGACAACAGGATCGTTTGAAAAAAAAATAGCTGCAAATACTGCAATGGCAAATACCCATTCTATTTTATTAAGCGCATTAAAAACCAACCTGCCAATACCCAAACCAAGTGAAACAGTAATGCCTGGTGCCCTGAATTTCAGCCAGGCTTCTAAGAAAGAAATGGCACAAACAAAGCCTATCCATAAAAACACCAATATCAAAACTATCGGGTATTTTACTTCAGCAATCATAGTATTGGCTTTTCGGAACTGTTTCTATAAAATTCAATTTTATAATGAAACATTTCAGCCATTTTAGCCGCCCTCCATTTAGCTTCATCTGTTACCTGTCCTTCGAAGTTTTCGTCTAATGTTTCATAGAAAAGCGCAATCCAGCGGTTAAAATGCTCAATGTTTACAGGCAATCCTGCGTGAGGCACAAAAGGACTTCCAAAATAGGTGTGATCTTTCAGTAAAACGGTTTGCCAAAACTTATACAATTTTTCCAGATGCTCAGGCCAATGATCCTGAATAACATTATTGAATATATCAGCAAGCAACTCGTCTTTTCTAACCTTTGCATAAAATGTATCAACCAACAATTTAATGTCCTCTATCCCTTGTATATCGTTTTTTGTATTCATTCGTAAATGTTTTTTAATCGTCCCGTCAAAAATATACCCATACAAAAATACATTCCGAGCCGTACAGAAAAGAGTTAGACAATCAAAAAAAAAATGATATTTATCACTTTTTATGAAAACACATGAATCTTCGTAGGAGATTTTTTTGGCATAAATAAATAATTTTCCTGCACAAATTTTGACTTATACGGCTATTATCCGTCGTTTCTGTTGAAACTTATCTTGACGTTATGAGCCCGGAAAAAAACTCAGCTTGATCCAAGAATATCAGAATGCTTTGAATATCCGGCAGACCCGGGAGTCTATTCCTTACTAACAAAAATTACAAACTTAATTCTCCTATCTTAATGACCCTAAATTTTCGTTATCTTTATTAGTAAATGTTAAAAAATGCAGATAGATAGAATAAATAATGACAAGATCATGATAACTGTTTCATCCAAAGTAGACAGTTTCGGCCTCCAAAGACTTATTGACTATATGAAATATTTGGAAGCAACATCAAAAAGTAAAGTTAGGCAATCTGATGTGGATAAATTGGCAGACGAAATAAATGCCTCATGGTGGAAGACAAATCGTAGCCGTTTTATAAAGTGAGAATTATCGTTGATGCCAATATTATTTTTAGTGCAATTCTAAACTCAAACGGCAAAATTGGAGATTTGCTTATTAATTCAAAAAGGCATTTCAACTTTATTGCCCAGACTTTCTAAGAGCCGAAATCAGAAAACATTATTCCAAAATAATAAAGATTTCAGGATTAGAAATTGAAGACATTCAAGAATCAGAATTTCAACTCTATAAAGACATTATTTTTATATCTGAAGAGCAGATAAGTTCAAACTCATGGATAAAGGCGGAGGAATTAGTTATAGATATCTACCCTAAAGACGTTCCATACGTCGCCTATTCCAAACAATTTAGATAAAATATGGGAGCGGTGATAAAGCTTTAATCAAAGGACTTGAAAGAAAAGGATTCACAAATTGCATAACAACAGATGAGCTTTTCAAGCTTAGGGAACAAAAAAAGAAATAACCGATAAAGCAAGGATGTGCCCAAAGATATTCTTTTGTTCACTTAGATATCTTCGAACTACCATCAGTATTTAAAATTAATCCACTTCCTACCTTCCCAACGTCTTCAGCATATTGATATGTGAACCAATAGCATTTGAAAAGGAGGATTTATCATTATAAGGTATGTTGTAATCTCTGGCAGTATTTTTCACGATTTGTGAGATGGACTTGTAGTGAACGTGACTGATGTTCGGGAATAAATGATGCTCAATTTGATAATCAAGACCGCCTACAAACCAGGAGAGCAACTTATTTCCTGAAAAGTTAGCTGTAGTCTTCATTTGATGAATGGCCCAGGAATTCTCAATATCGCCGTTGGGTTCAATAACAGGATCACTCACACCCTCTACGATATGGGCAAGCTGAAATACAATACTCATGATCAGTCCGGCGGTGAAATGCATTACAAAAAACCCAACAAACCATTGCCCGATGGTAATATCCGTCAAAAGCAGTGGAAGCGCCAGAATAAAGAAGAAGTATAATATTTTGGTAGAAATTAAAATGATCAACTCCTTCCTTGGATAGGATTTTACCGAGGGGTTATCAGATCTTTTGAACCGGAAGATTTGTTTGAAATCCTTTGCTAAAAAGGAAAAAGTCATCAATCCATATAAAAGAAACGCATAAATATGCTGATACCTTTGGATTTTCTTTTTCTTATCAGCCAGGGAAAGTCTTAAAAGAAATTTCCCGGTAATGTCTTCATCCAGCTCATGGATATTAGTATAGGTATGATGAAGCGTGTTGTGCTGCAATTTCCAGTTGTAAACATTCCCACCCAATAGATACATTGTCCATCCGAAAAACTGATTTAATTTTGCATTATTTGAAAATGAGCCGTGATTGGCATCATGCATTACCGACATCCCAACTCCGGAAACCCCAATACCCATTATAAAAGCGAGCAAAAGCATTCCGATAGGAGAAAAAGCGCCTGTTAATATCAGGATAAAAGGGATCACATAAAAACTGATCACCACAATTGCTTTGGTAATTAGCTTTGCTCCACCAGTTCTACAAAGACCATTTGATTTAAAATACTGATCTACTTGCTCTTTTAATACCGGATAAAAATCTGATTTATCTTTGTTTACAAATTTTACTTTCTTCATTAATACTCTATAAATAAGTCTGATGGATTCTTTATCAAATCTAACGCTTAGGAAGTTATGATTTATGTTAATGTAATAAACTAACTTATTCAGAACGCGTGCTTTTGTTCAAATTATCCTAAGAAATATAAAGTATAAACAGAACGTAAAAATTATTTCCCGCGTTGAAGAGAACATCTGAACCGTCATACGAGGCAGATTAACTATTTCACTAAGAATATACCTCTTTTTCAAACTACAAGTAAGCAAGAAATCTTCCGCAGGATAAAACACCTATCCAAAATAAAATGGACAATATGGCTGTAACTTTATAAGAAATACTTGAAGAAAAGCGGTCCTTTGCCGAAGGATAGGAAAAACGATGAAAAACAGCGGCATTTATAAATGCAGCCAATATCAAAAATAATTTCAGGTAAAAAACAGGATTGCTCCCTACAGAAGTGGCGTTGGCAATAAAAAGCAGGATGCCACTGGGAATTACAAGGACAAGGCTTCTTCTGGACCATGGCAACAGATGCTTTGCCAGATCTGTAATGGAAAGTTTTTTCGACAGCCCTAGTAACCGCAGGTCAAACATAAATGCAGCACCCACCAGTATTACAAACCCAACGATATGAATAATCTCAATTATCGGGTAAAGTAAACCGGAACTTCTTATAAAAGCAGCAAGGTTTGAACTTTCAAGCCATTCCAGCATTTTTATCGTAACTCAGTGGTTTTCTTGCTTATGGTTATTCGCTCGGCTCTCATTTCACCAGCCACCTCCTTATGCGGATACCCGACAACTGTAGCCGTTTCTCCCACTTTTAGCATTTCCATGGTCAATCCCCTGTTTTCCATTCTAGAAGGAGGGGCAAGTATGACATTCCAGGTCTTGTCTTCGGCTTTTAACTTGATACTACCATGCGGGTTCTCATAAGAAGAATTCAGAATTTCTCCGGTGACATTCAGCACCTTCTTTTCGTCGTAACTGCTCCAGCCATGATGGAAAGAAAAACCGGAAGTGATCAAAAGGAGCAGGCTAAAGATTATCCAACTAAATGGTTTTTTAAATACTATTTTTAATGATTCCATGGGGCAAAGGATTGATTAATAACAAAAAGGCGCAATTGAAATAATTATCAAACTATAACTTACTACGTATTTTATCAAATAAGATTCAATGTTGATTAAGGGTTTTGTCTTGTAATTGTTATCTATACCCGTGATTTAAAGTCAACAAAGATCTTATTATTATCTTCCAAGGGGATATATTCAAAAAGTACGTTTTTCCGTTTTGATAATTTTGCAGCACCTTAATATTTATCAGGAAATGAACTTAAAGACCCCGAAATAAATTCGGAATGACTTGTAAACAATCTCTTTAAGGGTTAAAACTTTCCTAAACGTCCTATCTCAATTATTTGGACTCGACACTAAGAGATGCTTTTTTAAAAATAAAGGGAGCCTTTGCAATTAATATTTTTTGACCATTAAGGTACACGCCTGAAATGGCATCATCTTCACCAATTTCAATAAAATCGAACTGGTTAAAAATACTTTGCATGGTGGAATAATTGAATTCATTTGGGGTAGAAAATAATTTTTTATCATTGGCATCTGTGGCTGCACTCCAATCATAATCTTCTCCAAAGGACTTCACTTCGTTAATTTGAATTTTTATTATTTCCATAGCTAGTTTTTTTATTTGCAAATTAACGAGAAGCTTCGGATAAAGTGTTTCAATGATCACCAGAACTTACATATGCCTTTTTTCATAGTTGGTAATAACAAAATACTTTGGCGCCGATTTTAAATAAAGCTTCCCAAGGTGGGAACACCGGAAAAAGGAAATTTTACTAATTGAGGGACTAAAAATTGCTTTGAATTTTATTCACTTCAGACTAAATAGGTACAGGAGATATTCTTGCGTGTGCAATTAAAAACGACTCAAAGAAAATGAACGAAAGACACGCAAATCAAGAAGCATATCCAGCGATCCACGTGACAAACTAAAAAAAATATACTTATGAGAGTACCTACCCGGTTATTAATTAAAGTGAGCAGGAAAAATCGTGATCAATAGGGCAAAGAAATGGAATCTGGTTCTATTATCTCATTACTGTATTCACTTTCCAGGTAACTGATAGGAGGATTGGGAAACGCGATAATTTGATCAATGGTAAGTCCCCAGGGCTTCCAATAAGTTGCCAGCACCTGCCCAAACATATTGTCATCCCACTGGGCGAATAAAGATTTGTTGGGTGGAGCAGTTAAGGGAATTGGCTCTATAATGACTTTCTCTTCCATTGCCTGCACATTGTAGTCGGCATAGCTGTTTAATAAATAATTAGCATAGATGAACCTGCCACAAAGTTCTTCGAATTGGGCCGGATGGAGAGTCTTATCCCCAATCTTCCTGATAATTCCATCCTGATTGATACCAACTGCGCCATTGTCCTGCAAGCAAGCCACAATACCAAAACCATTCATTCCCAGGGAAAAATTAAGGTTGTTGGTTTCGTCTTTGTAATTAAAAACATCTTTGGAATACTTTACTTTAACAATCCGAATTGTCCAGGGCTTAACTCCTTCAAATTCCATTGGAACGACCAAAGATTGCAACATTAAATGAAGTTTCCTGAACCTTCCCTGCAAGAATGGGGACAGGGTAAACCTCTCACCTTTCAAGGTCATTTTTCTTTTGGCAATATTCAAGTCCTCATATAAAATCCCGTAAACCAACTTGGCAATCCACTGAAACAAGCGTTCTTCCGGAATTTTTACTACTTCTTCATAGCCTGCTGCAAAGGCCTTTTCTATTTCTTCTTCCAGAGGGTTCAGTACGTTTTCTTTAATTGCCCCAGAACAAGGCACCTTCAGTTCTTTGTATTTTACACTACTCCCCTCCTCCAGCATCTTAAAAGTTTTATCCCTTAGAGAATACCTATCCAATACCCATTCAGGAAAAACCGAGATCTGTTCTTCTGTTGAATTTAGCGCCTGTCCAGTCAGGTAACAGGTTTTCGGTTCAAAAATCAGGTTTTCGAAAGGATCGTAAAGTTGGATTGACATGGCGTAAAATTAGGATTAAATGTTTAAAAAGGAGTTGAGAAAATCACAACTAACTTCTATTTCCAAACCAACTCATTGAAATGTTGGATATTAATATTGTACGGAGATTTTTCAAAGACTATGGGATCTTTAGCCAAATTAACTGGTTTGCTCATTTAAGTTGGGTTTTTCAAAAGGGGGGACAATCCACAATTTTTATTAGAATTAATGAATAATAATATTGATTCTACAGATAGCTTCTGAGATGCAGTTCCGACCCAAGCTATCTGATAGATGGTTTTGGTAATTTCCTTTTACCCCACCTAATTCTCATACCCTGTCAAGGGTCAGGACACTATGTAAAATATTCGATATTGAGTTTGTAAAATTTGAAAATAATACAGAAGCAAGACGTTTTATACTCTCACGCTTATTTTCGATATCTGAACGATACTATGATCCTGCACGAGTAACGGCAGGAGATTGAAACAGATTTAATACGCGAGATCTATACGTTAACTACGCTATTACTAGGCGTTAACTATACGTTAACCACGGATGAAACACGGGTGAAATACGGGTGATTTGCGGATGAATGATGGATGAAGACCGGCAATAAAATTTCTAAACTGAGCCGAAAAAAATCAAAACCGTCGGATATGTGAAGATAATCATTTACTCAGTGGGTTTGAAAATCTTTCTGGTTTAAATTTTCTATGGCAAAAAATAAAGGGTTCACGGCAGTTTTATTTCTTTCACCGAATTTTATCTGTTAAGGAATATTTTTTTGTATTGCTTTATATAAAGTGTAGGAGAAATGGTTTTTAATGCAGGAGAGAAGTAACTATTAGGGCTACCTTGAATTTTTGTGTTGTATTTAACTTTTTTTGTAAATACCCTGGGGAGATGTAATTGGCAATTGCATATAGCCAGCAGATTTTGGTATGCTATACGCAATGGGTGTGTCAATAAACAACTTAGCGTAATTATAAACAATACAAAATGAGACTAACCAACCAAGTATATGGTGTATCAAATGAAGTAATTGATACTTACATTGAAAGACCAAAAGTAGATAAACTTTTTACAGAAGGACTGCAAAAAAACAAACACATAATTATCTATGGCGCATCTAAACAAGGTAAAACATCACTGACGAATAAGCATCTCAATGAATCTGATTATGTAAAAGTTAATTGTTCTCCTACTTCTACGACACTTGATTTATTCAATTCAATTGTAAGACAATTAAATATAGAAATACTAGAATCGACAGAAACCACAAGTACAATTGGGGGTGAAATAAAAGCTGGCTTAAAAGCAAAAGTGAAAATTCCTTTTTTTGGGGGTGCAGATGCAGAAACAGAGGCATCAACTTCGTTGGAAAAAGAATCTAGTAAAAATTACAAAATCATTGATTTTAATTTGGCACTTGCTCAAGATTTATCTGAATTATTAAAAAGTGTCCAATTTAAAAAGCGAATAATAATTGAAAATTTTCATTATCTGAATGAAGAAGTTCAAAAACAATTATCCATTGATTTAAGAATTTTCGAAGACTACAATATTTTATTTATAATATTAGGTATATGGCGTGAAAAAAACAGACTCGCCCAATTTAATGGTGATTTAGTTGACCGTGTAATTGAAATTCCTGTAGAACCTTGGGAACGTGACGATTTGAAAAGAATTGTTGATGAAGGTTTACCTTTATTAAATACTAGTTTTGATAATGTTGTTGACTATATAATTGATGGATGTTTTGACAGTGTAGGTGTTTTTCAAGAAATTTGCAAAGAGGCTTGTTATAATGCTGGAATAAATGAAACTCAAGAAACACTAAAAGAGATTACAACTGAAAATGTGGACGAAGCAATATTAAAAAAACTTGAAGATTACTCAAGTAGACATATTAGATGCCTTGAAACATTTATTGAACAAAAAGGTAAGAGTTCTGACGACATACCTCTTTATATTCCATATTATTTCATCAAAATTTTATTAAATGAATCTTTTGAAAACATAATTCCGGGACTTAAAAGGAGGAGCATTCAAGAGAAAATCAAAGAAATACATCATCGACCAGAAAGCGTACGAGCATCAGACATGGGTTACTTTTTAACGAGTTTAGTACCGACTCAAATTAAGAAATTAATTTCACCTCCTTTATTTGACTATGATAATGGAACTAGTACTGTAAAAGTTATCGACTCAACTTTCTATTTTTTCTTAAAAAACTGTAACAAAGAAGACATAATAGATAATTTAACTGTTCCACAAGGAATAGAAGAATAACTACTGGTAACAGCACCTATCAAAAGTGGCGGTTCAGTGGTTAAATCAAGCTTTGTGCTCCTATCAAAGTGTGT
>DASPJL010000186.1:0-4081 GCA_035628645.1 Cytophagales bacterium
GCATGCACACCATAAACCAGGGCTAAACTTAAAGATTCTCCCTCTTTAAGAGGTCTTAGTTGTTCTGATAGTTTTTGAAAATTGTTGTCATTAAAAATGACGGAATCTTCAGTGAAAAGATGCTTTACTAGCTTCCTTAAAGCTTCGGCTGTAAGGAAGTACTGTTCCTAAAAACATATTTAAATGTGTTTATTTTGTTTCGCTCTCTGAGTGACCGTCCGGTGAACGAGAATTTCTTCTCTCCCGGCTATGACATTTATGTCTCGACCGGGTGGTGGATACACCTCAGTTACGGTATCTAGTTGCTATGCTGAATATAGAGGGTATAGAGAAGCAACATAAGAATATATAAAAAAAAGCGAACCTCTGATTTTATGAAAGTTAGCAATAACCACAATAAAAGGAGATCCGCTTATGTATGACTATACTAATAAAATTATTTATTTGGGAATAGATGTGCATAGAAATAGTTATTCTGTTACAGCAATTTGCGATGGAGTTATAATCAAACGTGATAAAATTCTTGCAGATCCTCAAACATTACTAAAGTATTTTAACAATTTTAAAGGCGCTCATATTAAAAGTGCTTATGAAGCTGGATTTAGTGGATTCCACTTACATCGCATTTTAATAACTCATGGTATTGATAATATCGTTGTCCACCCAGCAAGTATTGAAGTAGGATCTCGAGATTTTGTAAAAACAGATAAGCGAGATTCTTTAAAAATTGCCACTCAACTTGCAGCAGGAAGGCTTTCCTGCGTTTACATTCCATCTGAAATTCAAGAAGATAAGAGACACCTCACACGTTTAAGAGAACAGTTTGTTAGAAAAAAAGCGGCAACTGCTTGTCAGATAAAAAGTTTATTATATTTACATGGTTTGCTTGAACCTTTCGTAAGAATTCGTTTAAGTAATACTTGGCTTGATAATATAATTAAAGAAGAAATGGGAAAAAATACTAAATTTACTTTAGAAAAGCTTGCTCAAGCTTGGAAATACTTTCATATTCAAATTAATTTAATTAATAAACAAATTGCAAAAGAAGCAACCACAGATAATGAGCTTGAGCTTATTTATTGTAGCATTCCAGGGATAGGCCCTACAAGTGCACGTAAATTAATTAATGAGTTAGGAGATATGTCTCATTTTTCAAACCAAGAAAAACTTTTTAGTTATGCCGGGCTTACTCCCAGAGAATATTCATCAGGGCAGCATGTAAGACAAGGTCATATTTCACGACAAGGTAAGCCAATTATTCGTTGGGTACTTGTGGAAGCTGCTTGGACGGCTATTAAGAAGGATTCTTCTTTAAAAATAATTTTTGAGAAGTTAGCTTATCGAGCTGGAAAAAAAAGAGCTATTGTAGCTATAGCAAGAATTCTTTTAGGAAGACTTAAAACATGCATTAAAGAGAAAAGATTATATGAATATTCAAAACAAGAAATAGTAAAAGTGGCTTAGCTACAATAGAAGATAGTATTTTATGGTGGGTCAGTAATTATGAGGCCACGCAAGATGAGAAGAAACGTAGGGCGCTTCTCATCAAAAGATCAATCCTTTAATAAAAGGTATGCACTACGGTAGAAACATTAAAATGAGGATGTTTATTTTAAGCGTTTGTTATTCTCTCGATAGGACTGTTGTGAGTCATTTTAATAGTGAGGTCACGTTTTCTAGTTTGAGGGAATAACTTTTTAACGAGATTAATTTCTCGGATAAACAACTTGTGGGGAGTTTACGAATTCGGCCACGAATAGCAGACTGGGTCATTAACCCGATAAACGCGAGATAAAACCTCATTAAACAGGAAGGTTTTTATGTAGTATCAGAGGTCAGTCAACACAAGCTTGATTAGATTTAGACAAAAAGATATCTTTGAGATTGCGAAGAATAAAGTAGCCGTGGCCCTTCCATTGAAGGGACGCGGTGAAATTGCTTGGCTGCGAAGAATAAAGTAGCCGTGGCCCTTCCATCTCAGCTAACTCGATAAAATTGTTGGCAAGTATCAATTTGAAAATCCAGATTTCGCTTGACAAATTCACATAGCAGAGTCTTGCCCGGAACAGTCGCAGGTTGCCCCGTTTCCAATCGGCGATGGAATCTGTTAAGAAGAATGGTTTTTACTTGGTCACAAGGCGTGTATAACCCGATTTCTAGATCGCCATATCTTCTTGCATAATTCACTGCGGCAACCCGGTCTGCCATGCCCTCATATCTACAAAAAAGACACTTAAAATTTTCCCCAACACGATTTCGATGATCCACAAATTCGCATTCAGGACAACTTTGAGATCCATACGCCGGATTGACCTGCTCATGACGAAAACCTTTCGCCAATGCCTTAAACTCTATTCTATCTTGAATTTCACCTCTTACCCATGCGGAGAAATTCCTATTAACTTTTTTTGTTTTATTATATTTAAATTTATGTCGTAAATTTTCTGTAACCGAAACTGAAGGAGCTGTTTTCTTTACTAGTTGATTGATGGCTCCATTGATTTCACGCTTTAGCGTTTCCTGTACTGTTTTCGTTTTATCATTAAGCTTTTGCCTGCTCAGATTGTATTTCCTTAAATTTCTTGCTCTACACGGGTCTGTTTTTCGATATTTCTTTTCCAAGGAATGCAGTTTATGTCTTTTTTGCATTTTTTTATGGCGTTCATCTGTCGCAGTCGTCAATATATTTCCTAACTGTTTTCCATACCCTTTACCTTGTGTGTCTGTCATCACTTCGGTATACCCAAAATCTACGGCTTCTAGAGCATCTCTTGATGCAGTAACTAGTTGCAAGTCCTGTGAGACATGGATCTCAAGATCTTTATCCATCACAATAGTCAGATTCCCTTGAATTTTGCTAGTTCCCATTAAGGGGATCATAATACGTTTTCCTCTCTCAAGGGTCATTAATTTGATGTATTGACGGTTTTCGTGGTTGAAAACTTCGTAGCAATTTGCATCAAATTTAACTATTCTAGCCTTTTTGACTTTTGGGGTGCTCCCTTGAAGTTTTTTGATGGTTCTACGTATGTAGCTGGCAATCTGAAGGCGAACAGATGGTTCTATTTTAAATGTAGGTTCTGGGTTATTTCCTTTCATTAAATCGGCAAATTGTAGCTAATTCTTCAAAAGCCAATACGCATAATGGCGTTCTACTTCCGTTACATACTTAGCATAAATTTTATGTTTTACATTAACAAAAATAGCTTGCCAATACTTATCCCATGTTTCCACGGCATCTTGAAGTGCTAATTTCCAATGGCGAGCTTGCAGGCCATATAAAGATGTATATTTTTTATCTACAAATGCATCGCGAATAGCCCTTGGTTTCCCAAGTAGAGCTTGAAATTCCCATCCTTTTAATTTATCTAACCAATATTGTTTCTCTTTAGCATAAGCCCTACATAGTTTCTTCAGGCAATGCTCTTTGTTTAGATTTAGTGGGAGTGCTTTACGTTTGATCGTTCTCATGCTCACTAGCCATTTTGGCAATTTTATTTTTATATTTTCTTAAACCATATAAACGGCTTGAAAAACAATGAATAATAGATAAAAGATCCTTAGTCATTTCTGCCTCCGGTGATAGCGAAGAGGCATTCATTACGACAATAGTTACACCGTGATCATTACAAAACTTTTCAAACCATTCAAATCCAAAACGCACAAAACGGTCTTTATGAGCGATAACAATTTCAGATAATGCACCTTGTTCAACCATTTCGAGTATCTTTATAAAATTCTTCCTTTTATAATTCAACCCTGAACCGATATCTTCAAATTTTTCGTGAATAGTTTTTCCTGAAGCTATACAAAAAGATTCTACAGCATTTCGTTGAGCTATTAAGTCTTTCCTTTGACCACTACTAGACACTCGACAATAGGATACAATTTTACGTTCTTTAGTTTTTTGACCTATGACTTGCAAATACTGATCATGTGTATATACTCGATCTAGTTGAATCCTGGAAAATTTGGACTAGCTTGAAAGCTCCCGCGATTGAACAAATCGCATCAAGGGTAATATTAAATCAATATTACCCTTGATGCGATTTTTCAATCCCGGGGCTTTGAAGCAGTCCAA
>DASPJL010000187.1:0-2868 GCA_035628645.1 Cytophagales bacterium
GGAATTTTATGTGGATGTGAAAAAAGATAGGGCCCATGTCGAGATTTTTACAATAAATA
This sequence comes from Cytophagales bacterium, assembly GCA_035628645.1. Taxonomy (GTDB): domain Bacteria; phylum Bacteroidota; class Bacteroidia; order Cytophagales; family Cyclobacteriaceae; genus DASPJL01. The sequence continues at coordinate 60 of DASPJL010000187.1, forward strand.
GTCGTACCTATTATGTGCATAAACCTAACGATGATTTTTTAAATCCTGTCAATAATGGGAACGACACTATTTTTACCGGGGAAAAAAATCATCTCCTAAAAGTTAAAAATGGGTACCGATTATTGTATAAACCAACACGATCTAAAAAGACTCGTTCTATTAAGCTCGAGGAAAGTCTTAAAGATGAAAGAAGCGTTCTTAGGAACAAAGCATATACCTTTGATCTTAGATTAAGGATACAAAAATTAGAAAACCTAATGCCCGATTCAAGCCATCCTACTGATTCAGGAAGTGTACTGACTAACTCCGGAAAAACCTATCTTAATGGAATAGATATAAATCTGCCCTGTTCTTTATATAAGAAACAGGTGGATAAGCTTGGGGATTCACTTACGGCTCTGTTGTTAAAGCAGGATACACTTTTACAATATTTCTACCCTACAAGTGATTCAATAGAGTTTCTTGATTCAGCGATCATTCATAGTATGCTTTCAAAAGCTAGCTATTATTATGTAAGTTCCTACAGCAACGATTTTTTATATCAACTATCTTTGAAAAAACCTGAATACCTGATTAATTATCTTGATGGAAATCCTGCTAATAAAAACGAGATCCTAAACGCGATTAGGGATCATTATGAATATGAAGCGATCATCGAAAAGGTGAAGGAAGTGGAGACCAGGAGTGTCGCCAGAAAAGAAGTGATGAAGCAAAAGGGAAAAAGAGTTAAAGGTGATATTCTTGCAGCTACTGGTATTACTTTATTGATAGCAGCTGAGGTAACTGCTATGGTATTATTAGGGATATGGATATTTTAGTTCAACAGGATTGATGTGTTAATCTATTCCTTTACGTAAATATCATCTTATTACTCCTATTACTCTTATTATATATGAAAATATTGCTTTCACACAATTCGCAAATATGTTTTACTTCCTTATAAATATTGAAGGTGTTGTTAAGCAGAAATAGACCTTGGAGTTGCCTCATATCTTTGATAAATAAGCAAAAAGTACAAAATTGTATTGCCAGGCAAGCAGGGTAAACCAGGAGTTGCCAAACAAGCATAGCTATGTAGGGCCGTAGGAAAATACCTGCTTGCTTATTTTTGTCCAAGACAGAACAGTACCTAATGATATGCGCCCAAGCATAATCAAGTATCATCTATGAGCAAAGTCTCTGGCAATAATAGGCTTATTATTCACTCTAACCATTATTTTATGATCGACTCAGTAATGTCTTATTGTGTAGGCATGGATGTAGATAAAAATACATTCAAGGCATGCATGGTTGCGCGCCTGACATCCGGGCAAACTTTAGTAAAAGCCAGTAAAACCTTTCCTAATAAAGAAATTGGGTTTAAAGAACTGTTACGTTGGAAAGAAAAGTATTATAAACATCAGGTAGCTTGCTCATTCTTAATGGAGGCCACAGGTGTTTATCATGAGCATTTAGCTTATTTCCTTTATCAAAAGGATCAATGTGTTCATATAGTACTGGCAAATAAAGCCAAGAGATATATACAAAGTTTAGGGATAAGGAGTAAAAATGACAAAATAGATGCACAAGGGTTAGCTATAATGGGTGTACAACAATGCCTGGAGCAATGGAAACCAATCTCACTTGCGCTATACTCTTTACGATCTCTTACCCGGCAGGTTGAATCATTACAGAATTCAAAAACAGTTTTTAAGAACCAATTAGAAGCAGCTTCTCATTCTGCCTTTGCTGATAAGTCTGTAATTAAAAGTTTAAAATCCATTATTAAGAAAATAGATAAAGAGATTCTGGCTTGTCAAAAGAAAGTTGAGAAATATATAGTAGAGGATCAAGAATTGAATTCAAAGTATAAATTATTTGCCAATCTGAAGGGCTTGGGTTTAATGACATTTGCTGTAATAGTAGCAGAGACAGGAGGTTTTGAATTATTTAAGAGTCAGAGCCAATTGGTATGTTATACAGGCTATGACGTAGTTCAGAATGATTCAGGCAAAAGAAAAGGGAGAACTAAAATTTCCAAAAAAGGTAATACTCACATACGAAGAATTTTGCACATGGCTGCCCTTAATATGGTAAGGTACGATATACCTGTATTCAAAAATTTATATGAACGAATCTATGATCGGACAAAAGTGAAAATGAAAGGCTATGCAGCTATTCAAAGGAAACTACTTTGCTTAGTTTACTCCCTATGGAAGCGAAATGAAGCATTTGAGTTAGATCATCAAACTAAAAATACATCCTTAGAAAAGGAACCTAAGCACCTCTTTTCGGTCAGTTCTGAAAGAACTGAAAATAAAAAAGCAGTACCGGTATAACCAGTACTGCACTAGATGAACATCCTGTGAAATATCACCTGAAGTCCTCTTTTCGGTATTGCAAATATAAAAATAATTATACAAAAAATATTGACTTTGATGACAGTACCTTCGGCCGCGCTATCCGTTCCAAGTTCGCTCCTAGCAAAACCTGCCTTTGGCGAGCTTTTCACTCCTATCGCTAACTCAAAACATGTAAATATTTATACCTATAAGTTTTAAAAATAAAGTTCTAAGATAAGTCAAACAACAAGGATATTTCTTTAAAATTTTTATCTGTTTTGACTTTTTGTATTATTGTAAATCTTAATAAATGTAAATAATTGAACAGCAATGGAAATAATTAAATGCCCAAGATGTGATGGAAATGTTGTAATAGAAGAAAAGAAATACTACAAGTTCACTTTCTGTAAAACTTGTTACGATTTCTATGAAATAGAGGAAAGATATTCCACTTGTTGTGGTTCTCCAATGTTAGAATACATTAAACA
>DASPJL010000188.1:0-5357 GCA_035628645.1 Cytophagales bacterium
CCGGGCTGGACGAACAACTCCGAGCAACAGAATATAACGCCAACTACATTAACTTTACTCAGCATCGGTTCGGGCCGACGAATCACGGAATACCAGCACAGCAGAAAGCCCTGACCGTTGTACGCAATCGGGCGACACTCCAAAACTGACAAGTGAATGTTAGATATTCTTAAGCAAGGCGACTATAGAATTGTACATCTTACGGACGGTGAACTTTTAAGCGAAGCCGTTAAATTGATTGAGAAAGGCAAAGCAGACGGAATTAACCTAAATTATATCAAAAACTGGCGGACAGACTTAGAACCGTTGAGGAATTCCCAAACCATAAAATGTCTGACTGTTAACGATTATCCGCCGTCAATGAATTACGACTATTCTGCAGTTCAGACACTGACTAACTTGCAGCATTTATCAATCAATACAACAGACAAAAAGGAAATAGATTTCTCAGCATTTCCAGTTTTGACAAGTGTTGCCTTGACTTGGCGACCTAAAGCAAAATCTCTGTTTCATTGTTTTCAACTTCAACGACTTTTTCTAAATCGTTACAATGGACAAGATTTGCGTGAACTTTCACAGTTGAAAAACTTGATATTTTTACGAATAAACTTGGGTTCCGTCGTATCATTAGCGGGACTTGAAGAAATAGCAGGACTTGAAGAACTAATGCTAATGCAAGTGACCAAACTGGAAGACATTGGCGCCGTTATAACACTAAAGCATCTTAAGCGTTTACGGGTTGACAATTGCAAACGTGTAAAGAACATTAGTTCTGTTAAAGCAATGAACATTCCTATGCTAGAGATAGTGGGAACGACGCCAACTGAGTGACTGCGTACAACATTGGTATTGCCAATAGTGGGGCTTGGCATTGGAGCAATCAGCAGCAGTAATTCTGTTGTGCAGTGGTTCGGGGCTCGACGAATAGAGCCCAGCTTTAGTTCTTAATATTTAACTTTATCAAAAAGCCAGGCAGCAGTTCCGGCGGACGAATATAAAACTCCCCGCCATCGGCAATACCTGAACGTTAGGCGCAATAGTTATACTCGCTAAAGTGGAAGTTTTTGAGCCAGTGCATTACAAATTAACCAATTCAGATAAGGATATCTGCAAAGCCCTGGAAATTTCGAAGAGCGAGAAAATTGTAGCATTAACCTTTCCGTTTTCGATTTTTTCGATAGCCTGGCGATCTTTATTACAAGCTCTGGCAAGGTCAGCCTGGCTCCACCCTTTGAGAGTTCTTAACTCAATTATCCGTTGGCCTATTTTTTTCTGTAGTTGCTCCTTTTTCATTTTTCAATGTGCATAAAAACAATAAAATGATTGTCATATTTTAAGGGACACACTAATATATTGCATACCTTCGTCATATAAATGTATGACAATGGAAAAGTTGCGCAAGAAAAAAGTTTATAAAAAGTACCAAGCAAGAGGGCGGAACTATATAGCCATACCTGAAATACGATTGGAAGGCAAGTGGCTGGACAAATTAGGATTTAAGGAGGGTATGGATATTGTTATTCAGACAGAGCCAAACAAGTTGACGATAATGCTAATGAGATAGTCGTAATGCGCCTAACAGTGGTTTGGCGCTATGCCGGCGGACGAATAAGTTCTCATCGTCCCCTCCCTACTCAGCTACAGTTCCGGCTTACGAATATCGCCAGGCAACGGAATATAACATCAACTCTATAACTTCACCTAGCATCGGTACGGGCGGACGTAACACGGAATACCGCCACAGCCGCCAAGCCATGTTCGTTGGGCGCAATAAGAAACCTCCCAAATTCAATTTTGTTGATTAATCATAAATACTTACCTTTGACGTTACTATCGTAACGCATTATTATGATTATTTCATTTGGAAATGGCGAAACGGAGAAGGTTTGGAAAGGTGAAAGAGTAAAAAAGTTGCCCACTGAAATTCAAAATATTGGACGCAGAAAGTTAAGAATGATTAATAATTCTATAAATCTTGCTGATTTAAAGATACCGCCGGCCAATAGACTTGAAAAGCTTTCCGGAGATCTGAAAAACTACTATAGTATTAGAATTAATGATCAATGGCGTATAATTTTCAAGTGGGATAATGGTAATGCGTCAGAAGTAGAAATAATAGATTATCATTAAATTTTGACAAATGGCGAGACTAAAAAATATACATCCGGGTGAAATTTTAATGGAGGAGTTCCTTTCACCTCTTAATATCACAGCATACAAACTTGCCAAGGATATTGGAATTCCCCAGACAAGAGTCTCGGAAATACTTAAAGGAAACAGAAGGATTACCGCAGATACTGCCTTAAGATTGAGCAGATATTTTGGGAACAGCGCCAAGTTTTGGCTTGGACTTCAAGATGACTTTGATATTGAAGAAGAAATGTTGTTAAAAAGTAAGTCGCTGACCTTGATAAAAGCTTATGTTCCTAAAGTAGCATAAGTGCGCCCAACAGTGGTTTGGCGCTATGTCGGCTTGACGAATATAATCTCATCGTTCCGATCAAGATCAGCTACAGTTCCGGCTGACGAATTACGCCGAGCGGCAAAATATAACATCAACTTTATAACTTTTACCCGGCTTCGGTACGGGCGGAAGGAGCATAGAATACCGCCACAGTCGCCAAGCCATGTTCGTTGGGCGCAAGCCATTAGATTCTAACTTGTCAAGGTTTTAAAAGCTTTTACGTTCAACCAAATTCAATTTAATTAAAAACGAAGCAAAATATAAGCTATACACAAAGCTCTACGAATTCAAACCTGTAGAAACTAGCAATACTGGACTCTGCATTTGGTGTAAAAATATTGTTGCTGCTCATAAATCTCATATAATCTCAAAACAACTATTAAGAACAAATCATACAGGTAACGAGTTAAGCAAACTTGTATGTTTAAACTGTAATACACTATTTGGAAAAAAATATGAAGATTGGTTTCTGAAGTATAGCCCTATTGCGACTTGGAAAAACCAATTTTCTAAATCAGATGACAAAATCTTAACTAATTTAAGATTTGTCCCCAACTATGTATGGTATGAAGAGGCTAGTGAATGGGTTCTAGTAAATCATGAATATGTTGATGACGTGCTAGGCACTCAAATGATTCTGACCTCACACAGTAATTTGTTATTTATTTATCTTGAGGGAGCACAATCGGCAGAAAATGAATCGTCATCCAACCTTGAAAACGTAATAAAAGAAAGAGTGATTATAAAAGATTTCACAAAATATGTCGATAATAATTTCCCTATGGATTTTAATCCAAGAGCCTTTTTATATAAAGGCAAAGTAATTTTGGTTGGCAGGTCTGATGAAGATATTTTAAACTTGGTCAACAGAATTGAAAAACCAAAACAAATCACACCCACCGGGGAACCGATTAGAGCAACATTTGGAACGAACATCGAAAAGTACCATATCCTTTATAAATGGTCTATAAAAAAATATCTTAAATGGACATCAAAAATTTCCTTTGAATTCTTGTCTTTAATTGCCGGTGATGAATATTGTCTAAAAAGCGATTTTGATCTCTTAAGGGACTATATATTATATGCAAAAGATAATGACTTCATCCATTCGATTTTATTTGAAGACTCAAAAGGCTTTAGAGTAAAAAGATTGACATTTGATGGATGGATTGGAATGGGAATTAAAAAGCCATCATCGGAGTTAAAGATTCCGGCATTTTCGACTCAAAAGCAAAATGCTCACAAAGTCTCACTATACACATTTAATGGCTATCTTGTTTCAACTGTTCAGCTATTCAACATTGAACCGGCCCAACTAATATTAGCAGGTCCAGGTTTGGAGTTACCTGACCATTATTATATAGAATATGATATTGATAATGACAGTTTAACTTTCTTTAGCAATAAGAAGGTGGAAAATTCTATACCGAGGATAGTAACAGCAATTGCCGACTCTGATATCATTGACATGATGAAAAAAACCTAATCAGGCCGGCGCCCAACATGAGGTTTTCTGCTATGCTGGCTAAAGAATATAAACTCATCAACATATCGCTAATCAACTGCAGTCCGGGCTGGACGAATAAAGCCGGGCGACAGCATAACATCATCCTTATTAACTATACTCACCTTCGGTTCGGGCTGACGAATCACGGAATATCAGCACATCAGAAAGCCCTGACCGTTAGCGGTAATTTTAAGCTGATGCAACAACTAATAAAAAATTATCTAATTATGTCAACAACATATCATTCAAATGGAAGAGTAAAATGGTCTTTAGGGAGTGCTTATCATGAAAATGGAAGAACTGCATTTTCTTTAGGTACTGCGTATCATGAAAATGGGAGAACTGCATTTTCTTTAGGTACTGCGTATCATGACAATGGAAGAACTGCACTTTCTTTAGGTACTGCATATCATTCAAATGGAAGAACTGCATTTTCTTTAGGCACTGCATATCATTCAAACGGAAGAACTGCATTTTCTTTAGGTACTTTTTACGACGAAAACGGAAGAGTTGTTGACAATAAAAGCTTTAGTATTGGATTAGGTAGAGGTATTCAAATGCAAATTATACCAACTATAAAAATTACAGTTTATGGAAGAAAGATAAACTAATTTTTAAAAAAATTACCGCTAACATGGGGTTTTCTGCTATGCTGGCTGAAGAAAATATACTCATCGTTCTGTTCGCTTATCACCTTCAGTCCAGACTGGACGAATAAAGCCGTTTGACAGATTATAACCTCAACCACATAACCTTACTCAGCAGTGGTTCGAACTGACGAATCACTGAATATCAGCACAGCAGAAAGCCCTGACCATTGTGTGCAATACAGTATGACATTCAAAATAATAGCAATTACGACAATTGTATTTTTTTCTTTTTCATCTTGCGGCATTGAGGATTTTAGAGAGTGGGAAGAAGCTAAGAAATCCAACTCAGTCTATAAAGCTGACACTCTGAGAAAACAAATTAGAGCAGTTTTAGGCGATACAACATTCGTATGGGTAAACAGATCATACCATATTTTTCCATACAAAAAATACTGTGCAAACGAGGTTGTAGCCACATTTGATGCTCGTGATTCTATTGTTTTACAATTTCTGCGGCAGGATTCACTTTCGATAGCAAATCTCCTGACATCTAAATTTCAATCCCAAGGAATATCATTGTTTATTGGACAAACCCTTGACAGGTTTCAGCTAAATGTATACTTATATACAGAAGACCATTTAAATCCTATTGGAACGTTATTTGATCTTCCAATACCTAATAGTGGGAAATTAAAAGAAGATAAAGAATGGAAAAGCTACAAATATTTGTCGGGGACCCCATGACACAAGTACTGCACACAACAGTGGTTTGGCGCTATGGCGGCTGGACGAATAA
>DASPJL010000189.1:0-10046 GCA_035628645.1 Cytophagales bacterium
TTCTTCTTACTATTATTTATTATTCGGTAGATATCGTGTCTTCTGTCTTTAAGGTTTTTCACTGCCCCGAAATTGTGCAGTTCCCTTAAAAGATCCACGTCCACATCTGCAATCAGCGTTGTTTCCGTATTAGGTGTGGCCTCGGCTTTTATTCCATTGGTAGGAAAAGCAAAATCAGAAGGGGTAAAAACTGCGGATTGGGCAAACTGAATATCCATGTTGTGAACTTTGGGGAGGTTACCTACACAACCTGCAATGGCTACATAACATTCATTTTCAATGGCTCTTGCCTGGGCACAGTTTCGTACTCTTGTATACCCGTTTTGCGTATCGGTAAGGAAAGGAACAAAGAGGATTCTCATTCCCTGCTCTGCCAGAATCCTTGGAAGCTCAGGAAATTCTACATCATAACAAATAAGGATTCCTATTTTACCGCAATCGGTGTCATAAGTTTGAATGGAATCTCCTCCAATCATACCCCAGGCACTCCTTTCAGACGGAGTGATATGGAGTTTTTTATAAATTTCGTGCGACCCATCCCGTCTGCATAAAAAACCAACATTCAAAAGTTTTCCATCTTCAATAAAAGGCATACTTCCGGTAATGATATTAATGTTATAGCTGATGGCATATTCGATAAACTTATTTCTTAGAGGAATGGTATAATCTGCAATTAACCTCATTGCCTCTGCTCCTGAAAGATGATTGAAGTCCGCCATAAGCGGAGCATTAAACAATTCCGGAAATAATACAAAGTCACTTTGGTAGTCGCTGATTGCATCCACAAAAAACTCGATCTGTTCTAACAGTGCATCCAGGTTAGGAAAGGGACGCATTTGCCACTGAACAAGACCAAGTCTTATAACAGATTTTTTTGTCAGTATCGTCGTGTCTTCTGATTCATAATAAATATTGTTCCATTCCAGAAGCGAGGCGTATTCCAACGATTGGGTATCTCCTGGCAGGTAGCCCTTTAAAATTTTTCTCACGTGAAAATCATTGGCAAGTTGGAATGAAAGCGTAGAGTCATAAATCTCCTTACCTTTAACTTTCTGGAGGTATTCTTTTGGTGTTAATTTATCCGCGTAGTCTTTATAACTCGGAATCCTTCCACCTGCTATTATTGCACGCAGGTTTAGTCTTTCACAAATGTCTTTGCGCGCATCATACAATCGCCGGCCTATTCTCATCCCCCGGAAATCAGGGTGAACAAAAAAATCAATTCCGTATAAAACGTCTCCTTCAGGATCGTGGGTTGAAAAAGTATAATTGCCAGTAATTTCCTTATAAGTATGGCTGTCTCCGAATTTTGAATAATCAACAATAATGGACAAAGCCGTACCCGCCACCATTCCATTTACAATTATACAAATCTGCCCTTCGGGGAATATCTTCAAAAGCTTCACTATATGAGACTCTCCCCAATAAGAAGCCTCCTCCCAGTCAGAGTAAGCTTCAATCATGGATTCCCTTAAGTTTAAGAAATCTTCCTTAGTCAGGTTTCTCAATTCAATTTTTAATTCTTCTCCCATTAAATCCTGATTACTCAATGCTCATACAATTTAAGTGACTTACAAAAGTCTGCCTTTTTCTCTAAATAACCTATTATACGATGAGCGGAGGCGCCTTTGTTAAGAATTTAGCACACATTAACATTAGAAAGTCTGTAAGTAATTTCTTCTACAAAGTGTGTAAAAGTGTAATCACTTTCCTTTTCTACCCAATAATCAAAAATAAAAACAGATTGCTTTAGTCTAAAGTTTTCCTTGTTTCACCGTTTTTTGCTTCATTTTTAAAATCAGGCACTCAATTTATATTCTATTGCGAGGCCATTGGAAAAAGGATATTGTTAAGCCGGCCTTATTTATTCAAACTTATATCCATTTATGAAAAAACTTTTACTTGTTTTTACCTTAAGTATGTTTATTATAAGTAATAAACTACTTTCCCAAACCATTGTTCCAGTCAATTATTATAAAATGCTAAGCTGGGATACCTCTCCTTATAAATCTTTTAAATTAACAGGAGGAACTGCGAACCCTTGGTATGACACACATTTCAGGTTATTGTGGCCGCAAGGTTATGACTCTTCGCTGGTAAGTACTACCAATTATCCAATTATGATCATGCTTCATGGCGCGGGTGAATCTGCGTTAGGCAATGCTCAATTTGGCCAATATCCTACCGGCGATCCCAGGCGATTCAACAATGATCATCAATTGCTTCATCAGGGACAACAATATGTGGCAGCAGTAAATAATGGAAAATGGCCTGGGTTCGTATTATTTCCTCAAAATTCAAACGGATTCTGGACAGGAGCCACCTGGTACCTGGAAGAAGTAACTGAAATAATCAAGGCTCTTTCTCAAAGTCTAAAAATTGATCCTAACAGAATTTATGTAAGTGGTTTATCAGCGGGGGCACATGGGGTTTGGGAAAGTCTTTCCAGGCATCCTGAACTTTTTGCCGCTGCAGTTCCAATGTCCGGAATTGGTTATCCTACCTATGAAAACACTACTAAAGTTGCCCATCTTCCAATATGGTATTTTCAAGGAGCCATTGATACTTCACCTTCTCAATATACTGCAGATCAAACCATCAATCAATTAAAAAATGTAGGCGGTACGCCCAGGTACACTATTTATCCAAACACCGGCCATGATACCTGGAATAAAGCCATCGCAGAACCGGACTTTTTCCCTTTCCTCTTACAAAGCAATAAACTTAACATTCATGTCTATTATGGTAAACAGGAATTTTGTGAGGCTGAGACTTTGAATGTAAAACTTGGTGTTTCCCCTGGTTTTTCTGATTATGAATGGAAAAAAGACGAGGTATTGATTGCCGATGCCGACACAAATTTCATCACTGTAACAGATGCCGGCAGCTATTCAGTAAGATTTTTAAGGGAATCCCAATGGACAGAATGGTCAACCCCAGCAGTGCTTAAGCACATTGCACAAGCTGCCTCTCCTGAAATTATCGCTGATGGCACTACAACTTTACCAGGCCTGAACGGCAAAACAAATGTAGTACTTACTGCTCCTGAAGGTTATTCAGTATACAAGTGGTCAACAGGCGCCACTACCAGAAGTATTTTAGTTGGAATTCCGGGAAGTTATTCAGTACAGGTTGGTGAAACTGCGGGATGTCTAAGTCAGCCTTCAGCGCCTCAAATAGTAACATTAAATGGAACTAACGCTCCTGCTGCGCCTTCAGATTTAACAGTAGCAGCTTCTGGTTCTTCCTCCTTAAATCTGACTTGGACAGACAATTCTTCCGATGAAAAAGGATTTGAAATCTACAGAAGTACAACAGATGCCAATTACAACCTAATCACTATACTTCCCGCTAATGCTACTTCTTTTTCTGACTTAGGATTGAGTTTGAACGGTACTTACTTTTATCAGCTAAGAGCAGTAAATGACAATGGGGGTTCCTCACCGGTTAAGGTTGTTTATAAAAATGAGTCTTCAGCATTGGTAACCATCTATGAGGATTGTAGCTATGGTGGATATGCAGTAGAACTTGAAGAAGGAGAATATACTGCAAAAGAGTTACGTACAAAAGGCATTCGAAATGATGAACTTTCCTCCATCAAAGTAAAAACAGGATATGAAGTACAGCTTTTTGAACACGACCGCTTCCGTGGTGCAAAATTGACAGTGAATTCAGACCTTGCCTGTCTGGTGGAAAATGGATGGAACGATAAGGTATCTTCTATAAAAGTGATTACCTCAGGCGTGCAGAACCTGACCGGAGTATACTATATTCAAAACAGGAACAGCGGGTTAAACCTGGATGTAACCTCTTCCAGCACAGCAGATGGAGCAAACATTCAGCAGTGGACTCCCAATGGTACAAAGGCACAGCATTTCCGTTTCAATCACAAAGAAAATGGTACTTATCAGATTTTATCCGCCAATAGCGGCAAATCTATTGACGTAAGCGGGGCAAGCACAACAGATGGCGCTAACATTATTCAATGGCGAATTAATGGAGGAAAAAACCAGGAGTTTATCGTTCAGTCAACAAATGACGGTTATTATAAGATTATTGCAAGACATAGCAACAAAATATTGGATGTTGAAAACTCAGGAAAAAATTCAGGTGCAAAGGTTTATCAATGGACTGATAACGGGCAAACTTCGGGACAATGGAAATTAATTCCGGTAGATAATTCTTATAGCAACCTTATTCAGGCAGAAGATTTCGATAACATGGATGGTATCTGGACCGAAAGAACCGAGGATGAAGGGGGTGGAGAAAATGTTGCCTGGATAGATTCAAGAGACTGGATGAGTTATCACAACATAAATATTCCATCTTCTGGAAGCTATAAAGTAGAATATAGGGTTTCCAGCTATTATGGAGGAAAACTTTCTCTTGATATCAATGAAGGTTCCACTGTTCTTGGTAAAATAACAATTCCAAGAACAAGAGGATGGCAAAACTGGATCACAATCTCTCATACCGTTCACATTCCTGAAGGCACCCATAACTTTGGAATATATGCCCAAAGAGGTGGATGGAACATCAACTGGTTTAGAATTACAAAAATTAATTCAAATTTGGAAACAGAAACACAGGATGAAAATGAATTTGCTGTAAACTTCCGCCTATTCCCAAATCCGGTTTCTGACAGATTGTATCTTGACTCTCACTCCACCTTAAAAGGAGCACAAATAATAATCATAAATACAATGGGTGACGTAGTGGTCAACACTTCCTATAAATCTGATAAAATAGATGTGTCGAATTTGAGAGACGGCCTTTATACTTTTATTCTTATAAAAGACGGTCATAAAACCTCAAAGCGTTTCATCAAACACTAAGGAAAAGCTTTTATTTGTAACCAAAGTCCTGTAAGAAGTCCAGTCTGTATCAAAAACCGACAGGGCTTCTTTTTGAATTAATCAAGAGAAGTAAAAAGCAGATCTTTTTAGACCTGCTTTTTACTTCTTCAATCTTCTAACCTCCAACTTCCAGCTTTATAAATATTGATAACCATAAAGTTTACTTATCTTCTTCTTTTTTATCTTTTTCACAGACACCGTCATTTTAACATCTTTTAAAGGACGATCATATGGGTCTTTGTCCTGTTTGGCAATGGTATCCATCACGTCCAGTCCCTTGATCACCTCACCGAAAACCGTATAGTTTCCATCCAGATGAGGAATACCGCCAATGGTTTTATAATATTTTTTCTGATCATCAGTGAGCTTTCTTCCGGCGCGGGTTTCAGCCATTTTTAGTTCTTCGTCATTAAATATTTTGCCTTGTGCTATGTAAAACTGACAACCACTCGAAGCTTTTTGAGGATTATTATCTCTTGCTGCAGCAATCACTCCTCGTTTATGAAAAAGGTTATCCCGAATCTCGGCAGGCACTGTATATCCTACGTCGCCGCTTCCCAAATGTGCGCCCTTCAACGCCTTCTTTGAATTTGGATCACCTCCCTGGATCATAAATCCATCAATAACCCGGTGAAAAAGTGTGCCATTATAAAATCCTGTATCTGCCAGATTTATAAAATTCGTTTTGTGAAAAGGCGTCTCGTCATACAGAATGACCATCATATCCCCAAATTCAGTTGAAATCGTAATAAGATAATCTTTTTTAGAATTCTTTTGGGCAAATGCACCTGTGGTTAGAAGAAGCAGGTATAATAGAAATATTCTTTTTGTGCTCATTTAATTATTTTTTAATTACGTCCTCGTTTAATTTTAATTTTAATTTAGTTTTCTTTTTCCTTTTCATCCGGAAATTATGGTGGAAAATACTAATCCAAATTATTGGTTCATAAAAAATTTTCCGTCTCAAATATTCTTATTATTTTTTCAAGAATAATTTCCTTCTGAAAATTTAATAATATTTAACACTAAACCTATCCCCTACATGAGAAGATTTCTCCTTTTGCTGTCGCTATCACTTTTTAGCCTCTTTGTTGCAGAGGCACAAAAGAATTTGCCGTCAAATTTTTTTCTGACCAAACTGGATAATGGTTTGGAAGTACTGGTTATTGAAGATAAAACTGTCCCTTTAGCAACAGTTGAAATTTGTGTAAAAAACGGCTCATACACTGAATCACCTGAATTTAATGGGTTGTCACATCTTTATGAACACATGTTTTTTAAAGCCAATAAGGATTTACCTTCTCAGGAGGCCTTTTTAAATCGGGTAAAAGAATTGGGTGTCGTCTTCAATGGTACAACCTCAGAAGAGAGGGTCAACTATTTTTTTACTTTAAGTAATGAAAAGCTGAAAGAAGGAATACAGTTTATGAATTCTGCCATTCGCTATCCGCTTTTTCTTCAGGAGGAGATGAAAAATGAAAATCCGGTAGTAGATGGAGAATTTCAAAGAAACGAATCAAACCCTGTCTTTTTTCTTGTTGATAAAATGAAACATGAACTGTGGGGAGATCTTTATAGTAGAAAAAATGTAATTGGTGACCATGATGTGATCCTTACTGCTACTCCTGAAAAAATGAAGATCATTCAAAGCAAATATTATTATCCAAACAATTCCATACTCGTAGTTGCAGGAGACGTAAAGCACGACGAAGTAACCAAACTTGCAAAGGAGATTTTCGGAGATTGGAAAGGCTCTGATTTTGATCCATTTGAGAAGTGGCCGATTCCAGAATTTAAACCGCTTACTGAGGATAAAACCTTTATAGTTGAAAATGCCAATTCCACTACTCCGATTATCATTAAAGCATTGCATGGGCCCGATACAAGAAACGACTTACAAGCCACCTATGCTGCAGATGTGTTTTCTTTCATTCTTGGGCAACAATCATCACAACTTCAAAAAGACCTTGTAGACTCAGGCCTTGCTTATCAGGTAAGTGTGAGCTACCAGACAAATAAACATACCGGACCAATCATCATCTTCATGGTGCCAAACCCCGCAAAGATGAAAGAAGCAATTCTTAAACTTGAAGAACACATAAAAAAATGGGATACTGACGATTATTTTACTGATGAACAATTACAAACTTCGAAAACATTATTGGCTATCGATGACATCAAAAACAGAGATGCTGCATCCAATTACATTCATACAGTCACCTATTGGTGGGCATCAGCTAATCTGGATTATTACGTAAATTATGTGGAGAACCTTAACAATGTGACGAGAGAGGACATCAAGAATTATGTTCAGAAGTATATCCAAAACAAACCCTCGGTGAATGGTTTACTCATTTCCCCAACCCTGAAACAAGAACTAAAAATCCAGGACTTTCAATCGCTTACTAAATAACTGACTCCATTTTTAAAGCTGCATCCATGAAAATATTTGTAAATAAATCATTAGTAACTTTTTTAACCTTTGCTTTCGCAATTTTGGTTCAAGTGTCTTACGCACAGGAAAGTACCATCAAAAAACTTGAGGTAAACGGGCTGAAAGTAATTTATAAACCTTCTGTGAAAGATCTGATCAGCGTAAGGTTGTTTATAGAAGGCGGAACAGCCAATTATCCTAAAGAAAAGGAAGGCATTGAAAACCTTTCCCTTCATACTGCTGTCGAGGGAGGGACCACCCATCTTGCCAAAATTCCTTTCAGTACGGAAGCAGAAAAAATCGGTACTGAATTCAACGCTTCTGCATCTCATGATTTTGGAGTTATTGATATGGAATGTATAAAAATGTATTGGGACAAATCATGGGATCTATTTGCCGATATGGTACAAAATCCTGCATTTGATACCAATGAATTTTCATTAATTAAAGAAAAACTGATCACGCAGGCTCAACAGCAACAAGCTGATCCTGACACTTATCTGGATATTCTTGCCGCCGGAAATACTTTTAAAGGCGGTAATTATGCTAAAATTCCTTCCGGTACTCCTGAAAGTTTAAAGGAAATATCACTGGAAGAAGCCAAAAACTATTACAATAAGATGCTGGGTAAAAAAAGCATCTTCCTGGTTGTGGTTGGGAATGTAACGGAGCAGGACCTTAGAGCAAAAATAAGCGCTACCCTTGCCAAACTTCCGGAAGGAACGGCAGTGGTAAAAAGTCCTAGAAGTAAAGTAAATACACCGGAAGTCGTAATTGAGGACCGTGACATTGCTACCAATTACATCAGCGGAGTAATGCTTGCTCCGGCTGCGTTGGATAAAGAAAGTATCGCGATGCGGGTAGCCATTGCCATTTTGAGGGACCGTTTCTTCCTTGAATTAAGAACAAACAGGGCGCTTTCCTATGCGCCTTCTGCTTATCATTTGGGAAATAGAATTGTAGATCCTTATAATGTGCTTTACATATCTACACTTGATCCGAAAACTTCCATTCATGTGATGGTTGATGAAATCAATAAAATCAGGACCGATGGTTTTAGTCCTAAAGAGTTAAAAGATAAAAAACAGACTTTCCTCACTTATTATTTTTTGAATTTGGAAACCAACAGCGCTCAGTCGTTGGGAATAGGTACCCAAGAAATGGCGGGAGATTACAAACTTTTTGAAACACTTACCCAAAGAGTTAATAACCTTTCATTGGAAGACTTAAACAAAGCTTTTAAAAAGTACTCTACAATGATAAGTTGGACCTATTTAGGAAAAAAAGATATGGTAGCAAATGAAGATTTTATACAACCTTCATTGATTGGAGAGGAGAGTTTGAAGATGAAGAAATGAAAAAGTAGGAAGGATAATAGAGGGATGATGGAAGTAGAAAGTGGAGATTTCTTCTCTTTTTATTTTAAGACATAAAAGTTAACCACGGAGTTAAATGAAGTTTGCACAGAGAAAACATTGGTTTAACTCTCGGTTTTCTTTGTATTTTTTCCTTTTTTCTCCGTGGTAAAATTTTAAAAATGCTTTAAACCAATTCCAGAACTTCCTGCTCTTGAGCAAATGCTTTTATCTCTTTAAGTTCCATTCGCTCCACCAACCTCTGTGCATAATGAAGCTTCTTAATTACCAGACCTTTGTCTAATAAAAATTCAGCAGGAATGGTATTTATCGACTCACCGTCAGCCATAAGATGAACAGGCAGTCCTTTAAACTTAGCTTTAATAACAGTTTGCACAAATGAAGAAATATGACTCACCGCAGATTTATAACCGGAACTTTCCAGTCCATAGGCATTATACCACACTTTTTCCGGATCGGAAATTAGGGGTATGGGAGATACATCCTTATGAAAGGTGCTTCTTAAGATCACATTTTCTTTTGATTCAAAAAAGAAAATCATCTCAAGGCCCTTTGATTTAAGCTCTTCATGGACTTTTGTAAGGCTATGTACTCTTAGATTGCAAAATGGACAACCGGCATGTCTGAAGAAAGCGATCAATACTTTTTTATCTTTATAAGATTCAAGGTCGATCATTCTTCCAAATACATCTTTTAATCTAAAACTTGGGGCAATTACGTTTCTCTCAAGCGCCATAATTTGATTTATTTTACTAACAATTTCCTGACAACTTTTTTACTAAATATTTTAATACAAAACCTACTTACGTCCTATACAAGAAAGGTGGTTTTTTTTCTTTGAAATTATTTCCTTTTGGTACATCTGTGAGATTATCCAAATAAAGGAACGTCTCTCTTATACTCATTGAGAGAATTTTTATTTTATTGATGCTACAAACTTTTTAAAGTTTAAAATTGCGCATAAAAGGAAAATTATCTTCTACACAATATGTCATTAAAAACCGGTAAAACTGTTCTTATTCTGGGGGCAAATTCAGATGTTGCCAAAGAAGCAATAAAGCTATATGTAGACAAGGGATATCAAGTAATTGCTGCTTCGCGAAGCACCGAACAGATCGAAGCTTTTGCAGAAAAAAACATACCAAAAAAAGAAAACGTAGACATAAAATATTTCGATGCTGTGGCATTTGATACGCATAAGGAATTTTATAAAAACCTTTCTGTAAAACCACATATTGTGCTATATGCAGCAGGATTTCTTAAAAATAATGAAGAAGCGCTTTTGGACTGGAAAGGCGCTTATCAAATGATGAATGTACATTATTCCGGAGCAGTTTCAATCCTGAATCTGATTGCCACCGATCCTGAAAACAATAATCT
>DASPJL010000190.1:0-53550 GCA_035628645.1 Cytophagales bacterium
AAGTTAATGTTCTGCTCAAATTAGAAGGAAATAACCCGGGAGGAAGTGTTAAGGACAGGGCGGCCTACTCTATGATCAAAGGAGCAATAGACAGAGGGGAGTTAAAACCTGGAATAAAATTGATTGAAGCTACAAGTGGCAACACAGGAATTGCCCTTGCCATGATTGCCGGTATATTTGGTTATGAAATCGAATTGGTAATGCCGGACAACGCTACGCTGGAAAGAGTGTTAACGATGGAAGCATATGGAGCAAAAGTAATCCTTACTCCTCAGGAAAAATCAATGGAAGGGGCCATAGATTATGTAAATGCAAAGTATGCGAAAGGAGGATATTTTGTATTGAACCAGTTTTCAAATCCGGATAATTACCTCGCTCATTATAAAACCACAGGCCCTGAACTATGGAGAGATGCGGGAGGAAAAATAACTCACTTTGTTTCTTCAATGGGGACAACCGGTACAATAATGGGAGTTTCTATGTATTTAAAGGAAAAGAACCCGGATATTCAGATTGTGGGAGTGCAACCTAAGGATGGCGCCTCTATACCAGGAATACGAAGATGGCCCGAGGAATATTTACCTAAAATCTATAATCCTGAAAGAGTAGATCAGATTGTTGATGTAAGCCAGGAACAAGCTACGGAAACCACAAGAAAATTAGCCAAAGAAGAAGGTGTTTTTGCGGGAATGAGCAGCGGAGGTGCATTATTTGCTGCCCTCAAAATCGCAGATGAAATTGAAGAAGGAACAATTGTTTCTATTGTTTGTGACCGGGGAGATAGATATCTTTCCTCTGACTTATTTAAAACCAAAAAATAATTTTATGTTTCATTTTTTACCAGCTTAGTAAATGATCTCTTTTGCTATTGACAGAATCAAATACCAACTTCAGCATTTCCCTCAAAAGTTTTTATCAATCCCCGAGAAAGATATTTATGATAAGCCTTTCCCAAATAAATGGTCAAAAAAAGAAATTCTTGGGCATTTAATTGATTCGGCTACAAACAATCATCACAGATTTATCCGTTCTTATCTTGAACCGGGGATAATTAAGATTGTCCCTTATGATCAGGAAAAATGGGTTGAGCTAAATGGCTATCAAAATATTTCGGCTTCGGAAATATTAAATTTCTGGATAGCTTATAATAAACATATTTTGAATTTCATTACTTCTATTCCCGAGGCAAAACTTAATAATAAGTTCGATAATGGTTCCAGGGATTTAATTACGCTTGCTTTCCTGATCAATGACTATGTAGATCATATGGAACATCATATCACCCAAATACTTGACCGGTCCATTTAAATAGCAGACCGTTTAAACAATTTCAAATTCCTATCTCATTGAAGATGGAATAAAAGTTCAAGCATTAAATAATGATAAAAGAAAGGAAAAATCATCATCAGGATACTACAACAGCAGTAAAGCCTAAGCTCTCAGGATTCTTATTAATGGCCGTTGTGGCCCTTATTATCAGCTTATTGATTGGCTTGTTGATTTATAAATTTACTTCCGGCTACTTTGAAGAAATGGCGATGGTAAAACGTTCTTCAAACACAAGAAAAAATGTAGAAGTAGTATTGCCAGACGGAAGTAAAGTTTGGCTTAATAAAAATAGTGAAGTACGATTCCCTAAGGAATTCGGCCCTAACAAGAGAGAAGCATTTTTTGAAGGGGAAGCTTTTTTTGCAATAGTTAAAAATGAAGAAAAACCATTCATTCTCCACTCAATAAAATCAAGAATAGAAGTAGTGGGAACAACTTTCAATCTGAGAGCCTACCCTGATGAGCGGGAATTAATTTTAAATGTAATATCAGGTGAAGTTATTTTATTTGATAAGAAAACCGATAAAAATGCCATTCAGTTAGAAAATGGTGAACAAGGTGTATTTAATTACGAGACCAGAAAAATAAAAAGGTTAAACAATGATGACATAAATTATCTAGCTTGGCAGACTGGAAAACTGTTTTTTAAAGATGCTACCTTATCGAGCGTAGTAAAAAGGCTGATAACACATTATGAAAAGCAGATTGTAATTGAAAATGAAACATTAAGTAATTGTAAGATTTCTCTCAACATAAATAACAGGACATTAAGTGAAGTAATGGAGGATATCAAAAAAATCCTGCCAATTGACTACGAGGAAACAAAAGAAAAAGTAATTATAACCGGAGAGGGATGCCAGCTGAGTAATTTATAGGCAACAAAAAAATCGGCTCAGTGGCCGATCTTTTGTTATTACTTATACCTTAAAATTAAATTTACTTTGTTTCGGTTTCAGCATCCGCAGGAGCATCAGAGCTTGGCTGATCCATAGTTCCTGTGGATTCGGTACTAGTTTCTGTTTCAGTTGAGACACTTCCTTCTGCACTTCCAGATCCAGTAGCGCCGCCGGAAGTTCCTACTCCAACCTCAGCATCAGTTCCTGTTCCTACTTCGGCATCAGTTCCTGTATCTACTGAGTCTTGAGCAGATTCACTTTGAATGGATTGATCCTGATCTTCGGCTTCCATTTGATCCTGAGAATAAACAGAATCTGTTTGATAGGTTTCAGTTGTTGTTGTACTTGTGTTTGTTTCATCAGTGTTGTCTGATTGTGCATTTGCATTGATTACGCCTACCGCTGCGATAAACATAACTGACATTAAGAATTTCTTCATAGCTAGTTATTATATTTTTTAAATTTTACTATTTCTATTACGCCGTCATTTTAACAAAGTTGTGTTTCGTCGAAAAAAAAGTGCGTTTTATCGAAAAAAATTCTGATAAACCTTCAACCAAAAAAAGAAATCAAATGAATTTCAGCCTGTTAAATACCAAATTCAAAAGGATAAATATTTAAATACTTTCTAAAAATTTTGTGTGCCAAATCTTTTTTAACCGTTTTTTGGAATAGTAAAAAATCTTTGTTTACTTTTATTTCGTTTGATACTTAAACCTTTCCCTACATTTATGAAAAAAATTTACTTAGCTTACCTGGCCTTTGGCATTTCCCTACTTGTTTCATGTAATAAAGATGACGATCCTAAAGTTGATCCTGTTGTAGGAGTCTGGGACTTAGAAAATTTAACGCTTGAAGTAAAAAATAATGAAGCGGCAGCCGATACTATAAATGGAACATATTCTCCGTTTCAACTATTCTTTATAACAAGATTAATTCTAGATATCAAACAGGATAAAACTTTTGAACAAGAAGCTGTTCAAGTTGATGGTTCAAAAAGTTCTGCTGACGGGGAATGGGAAAAAGGTGAGAATACTTTAACATTAAACTTTGATGACGGCGATGTGTCCGAATATAGTATTGTTTCAAATGATGAGGGAGAATTGAAGCTTTCTTTTGATGATGTTTTAGAGCTTCCAGATCCTAATTTTCCGGATGATGAAACAAAAAGTGTGGAAGTTGAGGCTACCTTTACTTTTAATTACGAAAAATAAACACTCCTATTAGATAAATAATTGATGTTATAAAGCGCTATAAAAAGGTTTTAAAAATTAATATAAATATATTTTCTTTACGAATGTTCTTTGCATTCATAAAGAAAATATATCCTGGGAGTTTCCTTTTTATTTCTTTACTATTCTTTCTTACGGGATGTGAGTCAAATAAAACTTATAAAGTAGCGTCCCAATTCTTGTCTCTTAAAACACCAAGAGGTATTATTCCTGTTAAGGATTCTTTAGTTGTTCCCGTAATATATACCAATACTGTATCTTTTAAATCTCTTGCAGTCGCAGAAAAGAAAAGTAAGTTTATTGACTTTATTCTTCCAAGCGTACTCGTTGTAAAACATGACATCGAACAGGAGCAGTCGTTGGTGAAAGCGCTCAAAGAAAAAAAGCTGAGAGAAAAAAAATTCACTCCCGAGGACAGTATTTTGATGAAGGATCTTCTAAAAAAGTACCATTCTAAAAATTTGGATGAACTGGAAATGCGGATAAAACCGCATTCTACCAGCATTGTATTGGCACAAGCAGCAATTGAGAGTGGATGGGGCACTTCTCATTTTTTTATTCGGGGCAACAATGTTTTTGGTGTATGGGCCAACAGCCAAACAAAAGAGAAGATCAAAGCCTCTTCATCAAGAAAAGGTAAAGCAATTTTTGTAAAAAAATATTTGAATATAAGTCATTCTATAAGGGATTATTACCTCACACTTGCTACTACCCGCGCTTATGACAAGTTTAGAAGAAAAAGAATGATCGTTTCCAATCCTTACACATTAAGCCGTTTTTTGAATAACTACTCCGAAACAGGAAGCGTCTACACAAAAAAAATCAGAAGCATCATAAGGGAAAATGATCTGAAGAAGTTCGATGCTTATAAGATTGATCCACAATTCTTAGAAGTAGCTGCAGACTAAAGATTTTTATTAAGTAATCCATTGATTATTAAACTTTTTTGACTAAAATTAGTTTAAATTTACATAATCCTGAATTTTCATCATTTCCTTTCAGAAGTGAATAAGTTATTCTGGTTATGTGTATTCTACAGGGTGGTATGAATAATTGTATTTGTAAAGTTGAACTTTAAAAATAAATACAATGAGCACCGTAAAAAAAACAATTATTAAGGAAGGCATTCAAAATTTTAAATATGAATTGGCCTTCATCAAGCATAAGCTTGACCTTGTTGAAAACCTTATCTCCGGTTTGGAGGAAAAAATCTATTCTGATGAACCCTCAACTGACCACGAGGATCATTTATTAAGTACCAGAGTAAAAGTACTTATGGAGGAATATCAAAAATTGCAGAGAATGGTAAATCCTGAAAAAGTCAAGTTTGAATCAGAAGAGACTTTTGAAGAACTTGTTTGATTTTTATTCCGAAATCTTGCCATAGCTCTTTTCTACATTAGAAGGGGGTTTTACTTTATTCCTTTTTTTCGCGGATTTTTTAATTGATATTCTTATTATAAGTAATTATATTTATATTTTTTATAAACATAATTATAATATGAAAAAATTAATCTTTCTACCAGCTATTTTATTATTAACATTTAACGCATTTTCACAACCCGCATTTCCCATTGATAAGGAAACAAAAAAAATAACTTACACGGAAGTGGTGGAAATAAACAGAACCATCAAAAAGGCTACTATTGAGACCAGAATTAGCAATTGGGTAAAAGGAAAAAAATACCTTGCAAAAACCAAACAAGAAC
This sequence comes from Cytophagales bacterium, assembly GCA_035628645.1. GTDB lineage: Bacteria > Bacteroidota > Bacteroidia > Cytophagales > Cyclobacteriaceae > DASPJL01. Next base: position 5,167 of record DASPJL010000190.1, read on the forward strand.
CTACCTCATTTGCCTTTAAGGGAAACATTGTTTTAGTTTATCCAAGTGCTACCACAGGAAAAAATGAAAAGGGAGTAGTTGAATTTATTTGTACCCTTTATCCAAAGGATGGGCGATATAAATATGTAATCTCCAATTTTAAGCACAACGGAATAAATGGAAGAGGCAGTGGGGGAGATTTGGAAAACAGTGCGCCTGAATGTGGAAAATATGTCCTTCCGTTAGGGAGTTGGGCAAAAATAAAAGCTGAAGTACATAAACAAATGCCTGAAATAATTGCAGATATGAAATCAAACATTGTGGCTACCTCTGTAGCTCAGAAAAAGAAAAACCCGGCGGATTTCTAAAAAGAGAGGCGAATAAAACAAGGATGTCCCAAAGTCTTACTAAAAAGAACTTTTGGGACATCTTATTTTTTGTTTCAATTACTTTTTGCTTATTAAAGCTTTAGACTTAAAATAATCTTCAAAAATTTTATTTATTTGGTCAGTTTCTATTAAAAATCCGTCGTGGCCATATAACGAATCAATTTCTTTAAAGGTAGAATTGGAAAGATTTTCATGAATAAAAGTTTGTTCTTCTATTGGAAAAAGAACATCACTTTTAATACCAATGACCAGGGATGATGTTTTATTTTCTTTCAGCACTTCTTCACAACTTTTTCTTCCACGGGCAATGTTGTGAGAATCCATAGTTTTTGAAAGTACCCAATAGGTAAAAGCATTGAATCTTTTCACCAGTTTTTCACCTTGATATTTCTGATAGGAAGAGGCTCTAAAGCCGTCAAACTTGCTCTCCGTATCTTCACTTTGCTTTTCCTGATAAGTATGGTAATTTCTATAGGAAAGCAGGGCAATCGATCTTGCCGCTTTCAGGCCTTCCTGCCCCGCAAGTTCATGGTCTTCATTCCAGGTCGAATCTGCATTTATCGCCAGTCTTTGAGATTCATTGAATGCAATTCCCCAGGGAGAATGTTTCGCATTGGTGGCAATTAAAATCTGATGTTCAAATAGTCCTGGTCTCAACACACTCCACTCTAAAGCCTGCTGACCACCTAATGAACCGCCAATTACGGTATGAATCGTATTTATTCCAAGATCTTCCCTCAACAAATCAAAAGCCAAAACTATGTCGCGAATAGTAAGGGTTGGAAATGAATGATAGTAAGGCTTACCAGTTTCGGGGTTAATAGATAGTGGCCCTGTAGATCCATAACAACCGCCCAATACATTTGCACAAACTATAAAATATTTTTCAGGATCGAAAAAGTTACCCTTTCCAAATAAACCACACCACCAATCTTCCGCATCTGAATTCGCAGTAAGCGCATGGCAAATCCAAATCACATTGTCTTTCGATTCATTCAATTTACCCCAGGTCGAATAACATAACTGGAATTCCGGCAAACTCTTTCCACTCTCTAAAGGAAAAGTATGTTTATATTGAAAAAACTGTTCTTTCAACCTTGTATCGTTATTTTTAATTTTAATTTCTAATTCAGCAATATTCATCCTTGGACATAAATTTTATTTATTCCAGCCGGCAATCCACAATTCAATTGTCAGATTGCATTTAGCGACAGCAACAAAAGTTGTTAAAAAACCCTAAAACCTGGACAATACTGTTAAGTATGCAGACTTGTCCCACAAAACATTGATTACTATGAATAACTTTGATCATTTAGTAATTAATTTATATTTTCCCTTTCGGGTTAGGATTTAGCACCTGTTCCAAGCGGAATGGTTGCTAGAAGTTCGCAGAGCCTAATCTCTCCCTTCTTCTTTATAAATCAATTACTTCTTAGGGTAATTGACTTGAGAAAACAAAAGTAATTGCCGAAATTATAATATCCAAATTATTTTTATCGGCTCAGTTTTATTTTTTCACATTTTAACGCGGTATGCTTTCAGTTTAAATTAAATTACCAGATTGATTTATAGTCATTTGCAATGACTTTTTTATTGATTGGGTCATTATCGTGCTTTTCTTCTGATCGGTTAAAAATTTTTGGTTTACCTCTAGTTCTATTCCCCCATACATATCTTTTGGAAATTGTGTTCTTAAATAAGTAGTAAATCCATCATCTGTCCCGAGGTATGGGTAGTTAAACATCACATTATAATCCCGATTTGCTACTTGTAAAGTCTCTTTCCACTGTTCACAAAACTTCGCTTCCATTTCTCTTTCAGGGTCAAATAATAGACCCATATCAGCTTGTCTTTCAATCCCATTCAATACGGGGGTAAAACTATGAAAGGAAAGATGGATTACTTTACTCCCGGAATTAATCGATTTTCTGATCTCCATTTCTATCTTATTCCGATAAGGAAAATAATATTCGTTTAAAATCCTTTCTTTTTCAGCTAAAGAAAGTGAATGGGTATAAGATGAAAACAAATCAGGTTTACCTATCGACCTGTTAAGTTCGACCAATAGCCTGGATGTTGTTGAATAAGTAATATCAAGGTTAAGGATTTCAGCGATTTCCTGAGCCACAGGCAAAATCCCAACATCCCATCCTCTATGTGTTGCAAGAACGTCCTCGGCATTTTTAAACAAGGGATTGTATTCCTGTGGAATTTTATTTCCTCCATGTTCACAGGAAATAATGAATTTAACCATTCGAAAACAAGGTATTATTTTGAAGGCAAACGCTGAGTTTATTGTACACTTCTTTTATTCTTTCTAGCGAATAGTCATTATTTAAAGATTTAACAATACGGGTAGAAAGGGATCCTTCAGTAAGGATGTGTTGCAATACATTTTTCACATCCGGCGGAACAGTTTCAATATTACCGATAATGTGTGCCCATAATCCGGCACCGGTAACTGAATTTTGTGGATATCCAAAAATTCTTAAAAAGCTTATGTCTGTAATTACGGTATCCTCTGCATCTTTAGCGGCTTTAACAAATATCTCTGCCAGATCAGCGGTGGATTGATCTTTTAATTTTTCAATGGTTTCCCATTTTTCAGCTATAAGCGCTTTGAGTACCTCAACAATCACAGTTAAAATTGCCAGGTCAGCTTTTGGGCATTCCTGTATATCCAAAACACGTATTTCTATTGCATTTCTTTGAAACCTTGCAATCGCTCCTCTTGAATTTAACCATTCATCCTGAAGCGTTCCTTCCGGATCGTAAGGTGAAATGTCTTTGTATATTTTTTTAAATATCTTTTCTTCATAATCCGCCTTTGAAAAAACCGCCTCCGGAATTACCTCTCCGGCAATCGAAGGTATCTTCTTCTGATTTTGCCTATAAACTTCCAATCTGGTGTCCTTCACCCCGGTAATTTTTCTTTCCATGATGGGAGAGCTGGCAGCCAGCATGGGCAATAGAGGCAATACTACTCTTATTGCAGCATGAAGTTTCGAGAATTCCTGATCGTCTTTAAAAGGAAGGTTTAAGTGGACACTTTGAAGATTAGACCATCCATGCCCTTTACAATTAAAAATCTGATCATATTTTGAGTAAATCTCATTGCTTCCGTGCGGCCAGATTTTCATTTCCTGGTCAGGGTTCATAAAAGGATGCATGGCAGAAGGTAAAAGTTTGCCTCCTAAAGGCTCCAAAAGCGCATTAATCTTCTGAACATTTGCTGAAAATAATTCTGAAAGATTAGACAAAGCAGGAGCGGGGTCAGTAGTTTTTAATTCAATGACGTGCATTACAAGCTCGTTTGACCAGCTGATCTCCCCATTCTCAATTTCGTCCGTTATTTCTCCGGCAAATGCTTTTAAGACTTGGTCCGTTACAGGCTTCACACTTAAACTCTGGCTATCCACGATCATGTATTCTAGTTCTACCCCAAATCTTTCAAAAAGTCCTAGTGGCATCATCTTCTATTTTTAGATTCCTTAATCTGTTGAATTTTCTTTAAAAAAGTATTCATGATGTTTAAGTATAATTTGTCCTTACTTAAAAAATCTTCTACTCCTACATCAATATTTGGGTTGTCATTCACTTCAATTACATAAAATTTATTTTCAACCTGTTTTATATCAACGCCATATAGGCCATCTCCAATTAAATTAGTGATTTGAAGCGCTGTTTTCACCAAGCCTTTAGGTAAAAGTTCAATAGGTACGCATTCAAACTTCCCATAATTGACACCTCCTTTTTTCTGCCAGTTGTAAATCTGCCAATGTTCTTTTGCCATATAGTATTTGCAGGCAAAAAGAGGTTCTTTATCAAAGATTCCTATCCTCCAGTCAAATTGGGTAGGTAAAAATTCCTGAACGACCACCAAATCGGATTTATCTAATAAGTCCTGAACCTTTTGTAAGTACTTTTCTTCATTTTCTGCCTTAGAAACACCCAAGGAAAAAGAACTGTCGGGCTGTTTTAAAATACATGGAAAACCGATTTGCTCTTTCACAAGGTTAATATTGTCCTTATGAATGATTAAAGTTTTTGGTGCCAATATCTGATGAGCATTCAGCAATTCTGCCAGGTACACTTTATTAGAGCACCTAATAATCGATTCAGGGTCATCAACGACATACAACCCCTCTGCTGCAGCGCGTTGGGCAAATCTAAATGTATGGTGATTAACTCTTGTTGTTTCCCTTATAAATAAAGCGTCAAATTCCGCAAGTCTGCTGTAATCGTCTTTGGATATAACTTCTGCATTTAATCCAATTTGTTCGGCAGCCTTGATAAATTTTTGAATTGCTTTATTACTGGAAGGAGGGTTTTCTTCCTTTGGATTTACAAGAATGGCCACGTCATACCCTGAAATATCTCTCTTTGGAAAGTTAAATCTCTTTTCTGTGAAGTAGGATATAGCAAATTCCTTAACATACTCTTCATGATCATCAGGAATTTCACTTGCTGAAATCGGACCTATTCCGGAAAGCTGCCATTTTCCATTTGAATTAAGAAAATGAGCCCTTAAAAGAGGTGCCTGAAAAAGGTTAAATAGCTGAAGACTTAACTTGTCGTATTTCCGGGAAATATTGCGACCAAAGTAAATACTGAGTGTAAACTTATCCGACTGCAAAGAAGACAACGCATGTTGAATCATCTCTTCCATCTCATCGGAAATAATCCTTACTACTGCCGAAGATTTCATGTCTTCTATCGTGCCGATACTAGGGATTGCCTTTTGGCCTCTTGCAGCAGCAAGCAAGGATACATAATAGCCATAGCTTTGATACTTATAACTCCTGGAAAGATTAAATACCCTGGTGTTCTTGGCTTTTACAAATTCCGACTCGGTTAAATATGTTTTTGTGGAAACGACCTGTACCCCAGGAATATTAATATTCCAATCTTTGGGATTACTTACTACAATGAGGATTGGCATTATGGCTGCTTAGATTGAGGTTCTAAAATTAGTAAATTGGCATCATCCGTAGCGATACCTAATAATATGGCACAAATTAATCTTTCGTAGTGCACCATATATATTCTTCCTTCCGAATAAGGATTGGGCTTTAAAGGATCTGCAACCATTACTTCATGTTTAACAGGATCATATCCACAAAGCACAACAAAATGTCCTCCGGGATAACCCAGGATATCATTTGAAATGCTTTGGTCACCATATTCCCTCATATGATTATACAGATAAGTCGAACTTACTCCCGCCAGGATGGGAATGGACTTTTTTAGGAATTTCTTTATCAGATTAGTAGAGAGGTCTTCAAACTTTAACTTTCCCCCTCTTTTTAAAAATTCAATATAAGCCATGGAGGCGACCCTAAATTTCAAACCCTTTTTATGCTCTATTTGTAGTTCCAGCTTTTCTACAATATCCACCTTATCATTAATAAACCATGTAGGATCAAAAATGTGCAAGTTATAAGTATAAAGCGTAGCCTTATAATTTCTCTTCAATGCATGGGTACCAAGCAAGGCAGCTAATGTTCCCCCTTCTTCAAGCGAAGGAACTTCCTCTATTAATTTAACCAAAGGAATAGAATCTTTGTAGTAATTATAAACGGCATGTAAACAGGTTGGTCCACAAGTTGTGTCTGTTGGCTGATAAGGTATGTCAAAATTTAAATATAATTCCAATTTTTATCTTTTTAACAACTTAAACTTACTTTTACTAAGGGCAAAATAGATGAAAAAAAATCTTTGAAAGTATTTATTTAAGAATTTATATTACGCAAAAGTTAAATTGCTGTCTGAAAAAGTAAATTAAATAAACCAAAAATAAAAGGAAGTTGCGAAATATCAGTATAAACGGGATTACGGTGTTACCAGGACAGGAAGTTAATATAGATATTAGTATTTCCAGACTTCCTACACATACCTTAATTGATCTTCCTGTTTATGTTTTTAGGGGAAAAAAAGAAGGTCCGTCTTTACTTCTTACCGCCGGAATCCATGGTGATGAAATTAATGGAATAGAAATAATCCGAAGACTCCTTGAAAAAAAAGCACTTATGCCTGAAAAGGGAACCGTAATAGCTATTCCTTTGGTAAATATTTACGGCTTTATTCATACCGCCCGATCGCTTCCTGACGGAAAGGACCTGAATCGATGCTTTCCAGGTAGCAGGAGCGGATCATTGGCAAACCAACTGGCTTATATTATAATGAAGGAGATTATTCCCAACGTCGATTGTGGAATAGATTTTCATACAGGTGGATCGAGAATATCCAATTTCCCTCATATTCGCTGTGTACTTTCCCATCCATATAATATTGAACTGGCAAGCATGTTCGGTCCTCCTTATATTATGAACTCCGACCTTATTGATAAATCGTTTAGAAAAGAGGCCTTCAAAAGGGAAAAAACGATTTTAGTATACGAAGGAGGAGAGTCATTAAGACTGGATGAAAAAGCTATAAACGAGGGAACTAACGGGGTATTGAGGTTAATGAATAACCTGGGAATGACCCGGAAAGATGTAGAACATCAGATTTCTGTTGTGCTTACTTCAAGTAATTGGCTCCGAGCTAAGGTTTCCGGAATATTTAATTCGAGTATTGAGTATGGACAGGAGATAAACAAGAACCAAACATTAGGAACGATTACCGATCCTTATGGTCAAACAAAATTCTTGATTAAAAGCCCAAACAAGGGCTATGTTTTAGGAATAAATAATATGCCTGTGGTAAATGCCGGGGATGCAATATTTAATATAGGCAACTGACGACAATAAAAAGAGAGCTAAAAAACTATTTTTTTCCACTCCTCGAATCTTTCATTAATCTTCTTACTTATAAGATCAAAGTTTTTCCAATTGTCTTTTACATGATAAAGTGTAGGAAGATCCTTTGCCAGAATGGTTTCATAATCTTTCTTGTATATTCCCCCTCCATAGTAGTAATAGGCAAATAAATTCCCTTCCTTATTAAAAAGATCATATCCCAAATACCCATCCCAGATCTCACTTAAAATAGTGCAGGAAATCTGCCTGTTTTTAAAGCGGTAAATCTGTATTTCAGATTCCTCTTCGAAATATTCGCTGTACAAATTATTATCGATGATCCAACCTAAAAATATTCCAATGTGAACATAAGCCTGTTCTATTGGCAACGACTCGGGAAAATTGCCCAAAAAATGGTTTTTAGCTTTATCGTAGGTAACGTTCTTGGTCTCATTTGAATCTTGCTCCATAAGGCAATAATTAAGGTCTTTAAAAATTTAATATACCCAGCCACAAATCAATTAAATTTAACTTAATATATCACTTAAAAATTATTAAAATTCTTTCCTAAAAAAAGGCATGTATCTTTTTCAGGGTTTTAATAACTTTTAAAAAGTCATATTTAAATGATTCTCTATTGTTTAAAATCTGCATCTTTAAGAAAAAAAAAGTCAGTAACAACAATTAATTAATTGAATGTTACTGACTTTATATATCAGCTTATATAAAAATTATAGATGAACTTGTTTCTTCAGAGAAACAATTTTTTGATTCAACTCTTCTACTTTATTTCTTTCTGTTTGTAATTCTCTTCCTACTTTTAACTCTTTTTCCCGGGCTTTTTGTTTGAAATCATTCAGTTCGTGACTTAAGGCCTCATAATCTTTGGTCTTGCTATAAGCAATATTATTACTTTTCTTATACCTGAGATAAGCAATGGTCATAAGCAACACTAAAACTCCAATAATACTCCAGCTTATATAAATATAAGTTGATTTAAGCATATCAATTCCCAAAACAGTAATGTGCGCCTTTTCATATTCCCCACTTGCCAAACTATTATCTCTTTTAACAATTTCTTGCTTCAAGCTTATCAATTCCTTGTTTTGCCTATCAATTTCTTTCTGAAAAGAGCCCAATTTCTGTCTCACAACATTTAATGAGTCATAAACATTTTTCCAGAAGTTATTCAAACTGGTAATTTTTACTACTTTGTATTCCTGATAGGTATTGGATTTTTCTTTTAACTCAATAAACTGATTTTGAAGACTATTTGAATTTTGAGCGCTTTGCCCGGCAGATGTAAAAGCAACAAAAATTAAAAGAATGACAACTGGATAAGTTTTAAATGATTTCATAAAAATGGTGTTTTTTTCCATAGCTCAATTTATACTGTAAGATTTAGTAAAGTTTTTTAAGACTAGCAGGTTATAAATAACTTTAGTTTAAGTTTAATTATTGTAATTGCAAAATACAATTTTTGGTTCAAAAAATTTAGCAAAAAATCAGGAAATCAGGCGTTAAATCAATTTTGAGATAAATTATTAGAGAATATTTGTGACAGGAAAGACTAAGGCAATACTTTGGGGACAGTGGCAACGAGCTAGTAATCAATAAAAAAAAACACTAAAAGAAGCTTATTTTAAATTACTTATTCCGTTTTTAAATTATGTTTTTTTATCATTCTGTCCATCATGTAAGAAATAAAGAAATATATGAAAGTTTTATGTTTCAGTGATTTAGATGATTACAATATAGTATTGTTTTGGGATTAAGGTCATTCAAATTGTGAATGCTTTAAAATCCAGTTCTACTTATATATTTTTGTATTTATCATTTCATACAAATTAATCACACCTCTATATGCGACAATACCACGAACTAATGAACTTCATCTTGAAAAATGGAGTAAAAAAAGAAGACAGGACAGGAACTGGGACCATTAGCATTTTTGGTTATCAAATGAGGTTTGATTTAAATGAAGGCTTTCCCCTTGTAACTACCAAGAAGGTCCATATGAAATCCATAATACATGAATTGTTATGGTTTTTAAAGGGCGATACCAATATTAAATACCTTAAAGACAACGGCGTTTCTATCTGGGATGAATGGGCGGATGAAGATGGAAACCTGGGGCCAGTATACGGACATCAATGGAGAAGCTGGCCGGGAAAAGACGGTAAAACCATAGACCAGATAGAGCAGGTTTTAAGGCAATTAAAAACTAATCCTGATTCCAGAAGAATTATTGTAAGCGCATGGAATGTAACTGATGTAAATCAAATGGCTCTTCCGCCGTGTCACACATTATTTCAGTTCTATGTAGCAGAGGGTAAACTTTCCTGCCAACTTTATCAAAGGAGCGCCGACGTATTTTTAGGGGTTCCTTTTAACATAGCCTCTTACGCATTGCTTACTATGATGTTTGCCCAGGTTTGTAATCTAAAACTTGGTGAATTCATCCATACTTTTGGTGATACTCATTTGTATTCTAATCATATTGAACAAGCCAATTTGCAGTTGGGCAGGGACCTTCGTCCGCTTCCTATTATGAAAATCAATCCTGAAGTAAAAAATATTTTTGAATTTAAATACGAAGATTTTTCCCTGGAAAACTATAATCCCCATCCGGCGATAAAAGCTGCAGTGGCTGTTTAATGTCTTCTAAAAGGTAGGTATAAAGGACTTATAAACTTTACCCCTGATTTGAGTGATTGGATAAATGCCGGCAACATTAGTGGCAAAGACATGATCTGATTCAAGCAACGCGGCTGGTTTTGATTTAACAATTTCTATTTCCATGTCCGATTCTTTAATTTTCTTTAGCATAAACTTTCTGCGAATTCCGGCTATACATCCGGTGTCCAGAGAAGGTGTATAGTAAGTCTTTTCTTTTAGCCAAAAGATATTTGAATACAGACATTCCGCCACATTTCCTTCATTGTCCAGGAGGATTATATCATCCAGTTTCCGTTCCTTCATTTCAATACCGGCGAGCACATAAGGTAGACTGCTGCACCTTTTAAATTCTGAGTAGATGGTTCTGGAAAGTGTTATATCGTTACTAAAGTCTACTTTTCTTTCTGAATAAATTAAGGGACTATGTTTTTTACAGGTGATTAAAAAATCGGGTTCGTTACTGGTTGGGCAAAATAACCCTCCCGGCTTTCTCCAGACGATTAATTTAACCCTCGCGCTTTGTTCAATGTAATTAGTCTCCAGAAGCAGTTTTATTTGCGTTTTTATGGAAGCAATTGTTAGTGAATCAGGAATATTGATCTTCATCACGCCCATTCCTCTATGGAGCCTTTCCAAATGATCTTCTATAAATAACACGTTATCATTTTCACAAATCATGGTTTCAAACAAACCATCTCCATATAGAAAAGCCCTATTTTCAATGCCGATTGACTGATCGTTGTCATTAATAAGATTGCCGTTAAAAATAACGTTCATGGAATTAAATTACCGTCTGTAAATTTTTTTACATAGCTAATAAATTATCTAGTAATATTGAAAAAGTAAGCTAATTCGATTTACAAAACAACGATTTTGCCAAGGGTATCATAAAAAAAGAAAATCTGTTTATCCCAATAAAAATTTAATTCTTTATGTTAAAGAACTTTTTATCCTTTTTACTATTTTCAGTTTCAGTTTCTTTCAATGGCATTTGTCAAGACAGTTTGCAGAATGATAAAGTGTGGACGCTTGAGGAGTGTATAAATTATGCAAAAGATAACAGTCTTTTGATTCAAAGAGCATTATTAACCAGGGAATCCAATAAAGTAAATTATGACCAGTCCAAAGCAGCACTCTTACCAAGTATAAATGGTTCTGCCTCTACATCATACAACTTCGGAAGTCGTCGGGTTGCCAATACAGACCTGGTGGCCACTCAAAACGCTCAAACAATAGATGTCGGTTTAGGTGCCAGTTGGAATTTGTTTGGAGGATTTCAAACACAAAATAATATAAAAAGTAGCAGAGCCTATTACGAAGCATCACTTGCTGAAATTAATCAAACAGAAAACAACCTAAGTCTTAATGTAGCTTCAGCCTATTTGGATATAATATTTAATAAAGAACTCTTAAAGGCAGCGCAATTACAACTTCAAAATTCTCAGGAACAAATAGAAAGGACTGAAAAACTGGTAAAAGCGGGAGCGTTACCGGAATCAAATCTATTGGAAGTAAAGGCGCAAGTAGCTTCTGAAGAACTAAATGTAACTAATGCCGAAAATGCCTTAGATATTGCCAAACTTAATCTTCAACAGTTATTGTTATTACCGGCTACTACAGATTTCGACATCGTAGTTCCTGAAATCATAGGTGTAGATTCCATACCAGTAGGAATGACTCCATCCGAATTGTATAAAATCTCATTGACTACTCAACCAAACATCAAAAGTGCGGAATTATACATCAAAGGCGCACATTACGGTGAATTGGCAGCTAAAGGAGGACGATATCCCAGAATAGGTCTTTCGGCAGGTTTAGGCTCTAATCATTATCGTTTTATTACAGATTCCACTAATTTCATGTTTGATGAATTTAGGAAAGATATAAATGGAAATTTTGGACAAAACATTGCTCTGCAACTGTCTATTCCTATTTTTAATAATTGGCAAGTCAGAACACAGATCCAAAATTCGATAATAGAAAGAAAGCGGGCTGAGTTAAATTCAATAGAAACTAAGAACACTCTTCGATTGAATGTAGAGCAAGCTTATACAAATGCAAAAGCGGCTGGCAAAAGGTTAAATTCGGCAAGAAACCAGGTTGTCGCCTTAAAAGAGGCCTTCAGGGTAAATGAACAGAGATTTAATCTAGGAGCTATCAACTCGCTGGATTATACGTTGGCAAAAAATAATCTAAATAAGGCGGAATCAGACTTTATCCGGGCTAAGTATGACTATGTGTTCAGGCTTAAAATCATAGACTTCTATCAAAATAAACCTTTAACTTTTTCTTCTGGCAAATAATATTCCTTTTAATTCATGGCAAAAAAAAGAACCAACAAACTTATATATATACTGGCCGTAATCCTGATACTTCTTGTTGCTTTTCTTTTAATAGGAAAATCTTTGGGATGGATAGGAGGAGAGAATGCAAAAGAAGTGGTGCTGGCAAAAGCCAAATTCGGTGAAATAACAGAAAAGGTAAGCGCTTCTGGAAAGATTCAGCCTGAGGTAGAAATAAAAATAGCGCCTGAAGTTTCCGGCGAAATAACCAACATTCTTATTAACGACGGCGATTCCGTAAAAAAAGGACAGTTATTATTAAGAATAAGACCCGACAGAATCCAAACGGTTTTAGACCAAACCATCGCATCCTACAATAACATGAAGGCAATGGCAGCACAAGCCAAAGCCAATTTAGGAAGAGCCAAAGCACAATTTGAACAAGTGGAACTGGCTTTTAAAAGAAACCAGAATCTTTACAAGCAAAAAGTGATCTCTCTCGCTGATTTTCAAAAAGCAGAATCAGAGTTTAATGTGGCAAAACAGGACCTGGAGTCCGCAAAACAGAACTTAAAGGCTGCGGATTATTCTGTGATTAGTGCTGAAGCCAGGGTGAAAGAAGCTCAAGAAAATTTGAGTCTGACTCAGATCTTTGCACCGGAAGGCGGAATTATATCTAAGCTGAATGTAGAAGAAGGAGAGAGGGTAGTAGGAACTTCCCAGATGGCAGGAACAGAACTTTTGAGCATCGCCAACCTGAAAAAAATGGAAGTAAGGGTGGATGTAAATGAAAACGACATTATCCGCGTTTCGATAGGAGACACTGCAATAATTGATGTAGATTCTTATTCACAGTTGGATAGAAAATTCAAAGGAGTAATCACAGAGATTGCCAATACTGCAAATCCAACAACCAGTCCTGATGCTGTCACCGAGTTTGAAGTAAGGATCAGAATACTGGAAGAGTCATTTGACTATTTACAAAAGGAACATAATATTGCAGTTCCGTTCAGGCCTGGAATGACGGCCAGTGTGGATATTATTACCGAAAGAAAAGATAAAACACTGATGGTTCCACTCTCTTCAGTGACTACTCGTTCCGGGAATACGGATAAAGCAAAGGAAGATAAAGGCAATAACGAAGAGGGAAGGGCTGAAAATGTCAGCTATAAGCAAACTGATAAAGCCAAAGATGAAGAAATGAAAGAAGTTGTTTTTGTAAAAAAAGACGAAAAAGTGGAAATGAGGGAAGTAAAGACAGGTATCAGTGATTATGACAATATCGAAATTATTTCAGGTCTTAAATCAGGGGAAGAAATAGTTTCGGGTCCTTTTCTTGCAGTTTCCAAACAATTAAGTGATGGAGATTTAGTAACTAGCAAGAAAGAAAAAAATAAGTAACGGGGCATTAATTTTAAAGGGAATTGGTTGAAGAAAAACAAAAATCTTTAGATATAGCAGTTATAGGTGGTGGAAGTTGGGCTACTGCCATTGTAAAGATCCTATCTGAAAAAAACTTAAAGGTTCATTGGTGGTTGAGGAGAAAAGAAGATGCGGAACACATTTTAAACTATTACCATAATCCGAAATACCTGAGCGATGTTCAAATTAATATTCGTAAGGTAAAACCCTACCATTCATTAAACAAAGCGTTAGCCAGGGCTTCTATCATTGTTTTGGCCGTACCCGCAGCGTTTATAAAAGAGGTCCTTATAGAGATTCCTCTTGAATTATTAAAAAATAAGTTAATTATATCTGCCATAAAAGGCATGATTCCTCAGGATAACTTGTTAGTTACAGATTTGTTGATTGAACAATTCAACATTTCCCCCTCAAATATTTGTGTAATAGGCGGTCCTTGCCATGCAGAGGAAGTAGCGATGGAAAAACAATCTTATCTTACCATTGCCGCTTCTGAAATAAAGACTGCCGAGCGATTTGCTAACATTATAGCTTGCAGGTTTGTGAAAGCTTCGGTCTCTAATGACTTGTATGGCGTGGAGTATGCAGCTGTAATGAAAAATATAATTGCGATGGCAGGCGGCATTGCCCATGGATTAAATTATGGCGATAATTTCTTCGCTGTTTTAGTATCCAATGCTTTGCAAGAGATCAAAAGATTTCTTGACCGAATTTATCCTCACGAAAGAGACCTGAATGCATCTGCCTATGTAGGCGACCTGCTGGTAACCTCTTATTCTCAATTCAGCAGGAACAGGACTTTCGGAAGTATGATCGGCAGAGGTTATTCCGTAAAATCAGCGCAGGTGGAAATGAATATGATCGCTGAAGGCTATTATGCTGTAAAAAGCATTCATGAAATCAATAAGAAATACAAGGTAAATATGCCCATCTGCGAGGCCGTGTACAATATTCTTTATGAAAAGATTGCCCCTTCTTTAGAATTGCAGATTTTGAAGGATAAAATATCTTGAATACTCAAGGGCTTTACCCTTGAGTATTACTCATTTCTTCGTTCCTAATCCAGAATTTTTTATAATCAGATTGGGCTATAATATCGGAAATCAAGCCTGACCAGCCTGTTTGATGACTTGCTCCCAGACCAGCTCCTGTATCTCCATTAAAATATTCAAAAAACAAAATATTGTCTTTAAAGTGGGGGTCATTTTGAAGTTTTTCAAATTTCCCAAAAACTGCTCTTCTTCCATGCTCATCCCTGCTGAAGATCTTCATTAAACGAGCTGAAAGATCCTCTGAAATTTCCTTCAATGTATGCATATTACCACTTCCGGTAGGGTGCTCCACTTTGAAATCTTCTCCATAATAATCATGGAATTTCCTTAAAGATTCAATAATCAGATAGTTTACAGGAAACCAAATGGGGCCTCGCCAGTTAGAATTTCCTCCAAACAAATTTGAATCTGATTCTGCCGGACAATATTGAACAGTAAATACAGTATCACCTACAGTATACTCGTAGGGGTTATTCAAATGATATTTGGAAAGCGCTCTTATGCCATATTCTGACAGAAACTCCGCTTCGTCCAACATCTTTTTAAGCAGGCATTTCATCCTATGCCCTCTTAATAAAGACAAAAGCCTGGTCTCGCCTTTTCCTGGTTCATACCACCTCGAGATTAAACTTGCCAGTTCAGGACGATTTTTAATTACATAGTCAAGCCTTCTGGTAAAATCAGGCAATTGAGAAAGTAAATCAGGAGTAAGTACCTCGACGGCAAACATTGGAATCAACCCTACCATGGATCTTACTTTCAGCCTCATACTATGCTGATCCGGCACATGAAGTACGTCGTAGAAAAATTCATCCTCATTGTCCCACAGATCCAGATGATCCTCACTGATATTTGCCAATGCTCCGGCAATTGCTAAGAAATGGTTAAAAAACTTAGAAGCTGATTCCTGGTAATAAGGCTTTTTCTTTGAAAGCTCAAGCGAAATCCTTAGCATATTAAGGGAATACATTGCCATCCATGCTGTACCATCCGCTTGTTCCATGGATCCTCCTGTGGGAAGAGTTTGTCCTCTGTCAAATACCCCAATATTATCCAACCCCAGAAACCCTCCTTCAAACAAATTATTTCCGCCGGCATCTTTCTGATTGACCCACCAGGTGAAATTCATTAAAAGTTTGTGATAGACCTTTTCCAGAAAATCCGTATCGCCCACGCCGTCATTTGCCTCCTTTTCTATCTGATAGACTTTCCAGGCGCCCCAGGCATGAACGGGAGGGTTTACATCACTGAAGTTCCACTCGTAGGCGGGGATTTGTCCATTAGGATGCATATAGTATTCCCGGAGCATCAGGATCAGTTGCCTCTTAGCAAACATCGGATCTAATCTGGCCAGAGGAACACAATGAAAAGCAAGATCCCAGGCTGCATACCAGGGAAACTCCCATTTGTCAGGCATGGAAAGGATATTCCCATTCACCAGGTGTTTCCAGTCATGATTTCTTCCATATTTTCTGGACTCCGGCGGAGGCGGCTCACTTGGGTTTCCGTTAAGCCATTCTACTACATTGTAATAATAAAATTGTTTACTCCAAAGCATTCCGGCATAAGCTTGCCGCTGGATCATTTTTAGTTCCTCATCCTTAATTTCATGAAGAAGACTTTCATAAAACAGGTCTGCTTCCGTTTGTCTTAAATTAAAGAGTTCATGAAATTCATTTAAGCCTTCATTCAGGTCCTTGTTGGTCAATCGTAAGGTGATGGTTTCACTACCTCCTGCCTCTACATTTACAAGATAATTTAAAGAAGTCTTTGTACCCTCCATTTGAGGATTTACAAAGTCTCTATCTCCTGTGATAATATAGTTATTGATACTATCCTTAGGATAAGGCGTCGTGTTTTTCTTATTAAAGATCCTTTCATTGTTAGTGACATTTTCACAGAACAATAACTCAGGATTCCCACCATAATACAAATAAAAATTCCCGAGGCTTTTGTGAAAAATATTTAATCTTTTGGGATCTTTTCCTATAATGGAAGGAACATGTTTGAAGTCAGGATATCCCCATGACCATGTGTTCCTAAACCAGATTGTAGGTAATAAATTAAGTTGTCTTACCTCTGAGGAGCGGTTACATGCGGTTACCTTTATAAGGATATCATTTTCTTCAACTTTAGCATATTCAATGTAAATGTCGAAATATTCATTTTGGTCGAACAATCCTGTATCCCAGATTTCATATTCCGGGTTCAATTTTGTCCGTTTTCTATTTTCGCTAACGAGTTCAGTATAAGGATATTCATTCTGAGGATACTTATAAAGCATCTTCATATAAGAATGTGTCGGTGTGGAATCGAGATAGTAATACGCTTCTTTCACATCCTCGCCATGGTTTCCTTCAACTCCCGAAACTCCAAATAACCTTTCTTTTATTATTCTGTCTTTGCCATTCCACATGCCCATTGCAAAGCAAAGTGTTTGACGGGAGTCAGATATTCCTCCGATTCCGTCCTCACCCCATCGGTAGGCCCGGCTTCTGGCCATGTCATGGGTGAAGGAATCCCATGCAGTTCCATAAGGACTATAATCCTCCCTCACCGTTCCCCATTGTCTTTCTGACAAATAAGGGCCCCATGTTTTCCATCCTTTATTATCTATAGATTGTTTTAGTCTCGCTTGTTCCGGATTACTCTTCATTCTAGGTAGTTTAAACAGTTATTTTATTTACAGCATCTGCACATTCCGTATGAAGTGTAAATATCATTTATAAATTCTTGCCTTCATCCACATTATTTCTTCCAAAAATAATTATGTTTCTTCTTTATACGTAATTTCATTTGTCTTGAAAAGGTACGATTTGAGCTTAAATTAAGTTTTTAAATTACAAGTGATCCATCATGTAGTAAAGCAGTAAAAAAGCAATCAAAAAGGTCAGAAGCTCAAAGGGGTCAAAAAGAGATGAAAATGTCAGATGGTTCAATGAGTACCGTTAAAAATAAACACATTTATGAATGAAAGCAATTATACAAAAAAAGATCATTCTTAACGAGGTGCACTCAGCATCCGGAATAGAATATCTGATGAATAAAATATATGTTATCGGAGACGATTCTTCCTTCTTGTATTTGTACAATATAGAGGGCCGTCTCCTCGGGAAAACCTCACTATATGCTCATTCCTTTAAACCAGGGGAAAGAATTCCCAAAATAGAGAAAGCAGATCTTGAAAGCCTCACTCATGCGAATTATAAGGGAAAAGATTATTTGCTCACATTAGGCTCCGGTTCAAAAGAGATTCAAAGGGATAAAGGCTTTTTAATCGAACTGGAAGATATGACGGTAAAGGAATTATCTTTGAAATCACTTTACGACGGGTTAAGGACAACAGAAAAAGTAGTGGGTGTGGGTAAATTAAACATTGAAGGGTTATGTTCAAAGGGAAATGAGATTATACTTTTCGCCAGAGGGAACATTTCAGGGCAAAATATTACACTCACCTATAAAACAGAAGCCTTTATTTCACATTTAATTGAACAAAAAACAATTGAAAAACCAGTCATCGCAAACTATAAATTGCCCACTCTTGAAGGATGGGCTTCCGGTTTTTCAGGAGCTGTATATGATCAAAAAAATGACACCATTCTTTTTACTGCCACGGTTGAAAAAACACTTAACGAAATTGATGATGGAGAAACTTTAGGAAGCTTTGTCGGAGCAATAGATCTGTCAGACAAAGAACCAAAAATGAAATATTCAATAATTATGGAAGATGGCCTTCCATATAAAGAAAAGGTAGAATCCATTGCAGTATTAAATTCAGAGGAAAAAATAACCGCTTTGGCTGTGACGGATAGTGATGGAGGAGATTCTGTGCTCTTGTGGATAGAGATAACACTTTAATACCGCTGACTATTAATTTGATTTGACGAACAAAAACCATGATTGATAAATTATTAGCCTCCTACAATCTCTTCAACGAAGAAAAAATAACCCATAGAAGATTCAAGCATAAGGATATTGTAGACTTGCTGGAGAAATTCAAATGGAATCCTGATTTCGTAATAGAGGAGGTGGGAAAATCAATAGAAGGCCGGCCTATTTTTTTAGTGAAAATCGGACATGGAAAGGTTAAGGTCCTGCTTTGGAGCCAGATGCATGGGAACGAACCAACTGCTACCATGGCTTTAATGGATATTTTTAATTTCTTTAACATCTCCGATGAGTTCGATGACTTCAGAAAGACCATATTAAAAGAATTAAGTCTCTATTTTATACCCATGCTGAATCCTGACGGAGCAGAAGTTTTTACAAGAAGAAATGCGTTAAATATTGATATAAACAGGGATGCCTTATTACTAGAGTGTCCAGAATCGAAGATCCTCAAGAATGTGAGGGATAAAATTTTACCGGATTTTGGGTTTAATTTGCACGACATGGATACAAGGTATGCGGTGGGAAATACCGGTAAACCTGCGACCATCTCATTTTTAGCTCCGCCATACGATGAAAAGAAAACTATAAACCAGGTAAGGGAAAAGGCGATGAAAGTAATTGTTTCGCTCAACAAGCTTCTTGAAAATTATATTCCAGGCCAGATTGGAAAATGGGACGACGAGTTTGAACCCAGGGCTTTTGGAGACAATATTCAGAAATGGGGAACAAGTACAATACTGGTTGAATCTCAAGGATCTCATAATGATCCTGAGAAACAGTTCGTCAGAAAACTTAATTTCATTCTTCTTCTTAAAGCATTTGACGTTATCGCAGATCAAAGTTTCTTGAAGGAAGATATAAATCACTATAATAAAATTCCGTTTAATTCAAGGACTTTCTTCAATCTTGTTATAAGAAATGCCAAACTTCACCTGAACAATAAAGTTTTTAAAATTGACATAGGAATCAACAGATATGAGATTGAAGAAGAATCTGGTTTTTCTTTTGAAAGTGTAATTGAAGAGATAGGGGATATGAGCATTTTTTACGGATATGAAGAACTGGATGCTAAAGGAATGGAGGTGACTCCAGGAAAAGTATACCCTCAGTCTTTAAAAGAGCATGAATTAAATTCTAGTAAAATAAACGATTTATTGAACGATGGATATACAACCGTTATAGTGAAAGATTATGTGAAAAATAAAAGCCAATCCAGTTTTCCCATAAATATTATTACTGAAGAAATACAAAAACCTGCTATTATTGGAATTGATTCAAAAGCTGATTTGATCTTAAAGGAGGGAGAAATCGTGAAATATGCGGTGGTTAATGGATTTCTACATTGTCTGAACCAGAATTTATGAAATGGGGGGAATTTTTTTGAAGGATTCCCAATAATTCCACAATTTCCAATAATTTTTAAAAATTCCGGTTCAGACTAGAACTCTACTTTACAACAATTACTTTTTTTCTGATTATTTCATCATTCTTTTTGAATTGTAAAATATATAATCCGGGTCCGAATGCGCTGAAATCTATTTCATCAGATATCTCCCTTTTATTCTTTGTTATACTTTTCCTCTCTATATTTTGCCCAAATGAATTTATCAACTCCAGATTAACATTTCCAATCCACTCATTATTTATTTCAAACTGAACCTTGGAATTGGTGGGATTAGGATATACTTTAACCTTTTCATTCAAATCTTCATTTGACCCCGTTGGCGCATTTACATAAATAGTTAAAGAAGCAGTAGAATCGCAAAGTTCCATTCCCGAACCATTTAAAGTATAGGTAGTCGTTTGATAAGGGTAAACTATTAATTGAGGGCCAAGATGATTGGACACTGTTCCATCGGATGAATTCCATGAAAAGACACTTGCCCCTTTTGCATTCATTGTGACTTTCTCACCGGGTTGAATATATAAATCGGATGTTGAAATCTGAACGGAAGGAAACATCCCCAGCACAGGTCGTATGTCATGGGCAACATTAATTCCATATTCTATGGTATAAGGCTCCCATTCGAGCGAATCATTTTGCTGCCAAGCGGTAGAAATAAGCGCTTCCCCATCTTTTGTGGTTGTAATGGCAACAGTATCTCCATCATAAGATAACTGAATTCCTACGTAAAACCCTCTTCCGAATACCGGTGTCAATCTTGAAAATATAACTTCTGTGTATTGATCATTTTCAATATCCGCGCTGATCCTGTTGATTAAAACTTCTGCTTCTTCCAATATGGCACCCGGAGACCCCTGAGGACCGCGGGCATTCCAAACCGTAACTTTAACTGTCGCATCCTCTTTTGATGCCAGCGCTTTTGCAAATTTTAACTTTGCTCTATTAATATACTTATAACCCAGCTTGTTATCAAAATACTCTGCTTTCGCCCTATGTTTCAATGAATTATGACCGGAAAGATACCCTGTTTCGCCTTCCACCGGAACTGGCAAAAGGGTAGGGGTTCCAAAGAAATTAGTGGTATCGGAACAAACGCCCTGGGGAGATACATATATAAAATCTTCCCTGACAAGCGTATCAGAGCCTAATTCGTTTACAGCAATCAATGAAACAGAATAACTTCCGGAATCTGAATAAACTATTCTTGGATTTTTTTGGGTCGAAGTAGCCGGAACTGCTCCTTCAAAAGTCCATTTTAATTCATCGGGAAAATTCAAGGAAAGGTCTGTAAAACTTACCGTACTTCCTCTCAATACGGTATCTGCATCGGCCCTAAAATTAGCTTCAGGACTGGCTGCCACATTTGGGGAGCATAGATTGGAAAAGGCCAGCGTATTTCTTCTTGGGCTTATCTCCATTACGGCGCGTATCCTTGTTTTTTGTCCCCTGGTAAAAATGTTCATGCATCCGTCGTCGGAATAATCCATATAATTTTCAACCATATTTACTACCCCACAGGAAGTTCTTCCTTTTTCACAACCTCTCGATTCCCTGTCAGAATCAGGCGTATCGGATACAAAATCATCGGCTCCGCATCCTCCATCTCCCCAGATGTGTCTTAAACCCAGGTAATGGCCCGTTTCATGCGTGAGGGTCCGGCCTTTGTTATAAGGCGCCTGCAAGACAGGAAAATTTCCTTTTTCAGAAGAACCAAAATGACGGTAGGAAACTACCACACCATCAGTAGAAGCAGGTCCTCCGTTTGCAGGAAGCCCAGGCAGACTTGTTTGGCTTGGAAACTGAGCATAACCTAATAACCTGTCGTCTTCTCCTCCAAAATCCAGGGTCCAGATGTTATAGTATTTATCAGGATCCCAAACAGTGGCCGGCTTTAATACACCTTCAATTTCACTTCTTGTCCATTTGTCTTTATTACCATTATATCTGTGAACACCAGGTTCTGACAATGTTTTACCCTCTTCATCTAAAATTGCAAGACAAAATTCCAACTCAATGTCTGCGCCAACAGAACTGCTATTTTCTCCGTTTGTTCCTACTTTTTTTCTAAAATCTTCATTTAATACTTCAAGTTGTGATTGAATTTGGGCAAGAGATATATTTGATCCCGACCCAACAGATTCTCCTTTGTGAATTACATGCACCACGACTGGAATAGTAAGGATCTCGTCGGCGGTGCGGCTGCTTTTTTTTCTCTTTTCGATTTCCCTTATTTTTTGTTGTAAGACCCTTTCAAAATCACTTAATTCTCCTAATTGGGGGTATAAAACCCGGTTAATACTGTCTTGCTCCATTGTAGCGCAGTGTTCCACCGGACTTTGCGCCATCGCGGTTGAAAAAGTAAAGAGCAATATAACTAGTGTGTAAAGGAATCTTACCATAAATAAGGGGGCTATTCTTCAATTGGATTAAGCACAGACTGATAAATGTATTTCCCGTCTTCAGTATAAAATTCAATAGATAGTTTTCTTTCCGTGAGGTCTTTAATAGTCCAGGGAATTCGGAATTGTCCACCTAAAGGTAAAAATACAAAAGTCAAGGTAGCGGAAGCATTTTCAATGGCCCAATAATCTACTAAGTGAAGTTCCTCAAAGAACTCACACTTTTCAGGACCTTCGGTTATTTCCATGGTCCTTTCTGCATTTGCGTAAAAGGTATAATAATTATCATAATAATCTATAGAATCGGAGCAATCATTCTCAATGGAAAATTCATACTTTTTATTTCCTTCCCTAACGGTTATAGAAATAGAAGTCATCCTCCATGTCTTGCTGGAATCTCCAGTCAAAAGTTTAGAAAAGGTAGGCGGGTCAGGCTCAACTTTCTCCGAACACGAACCTATTATCAGGGAAAGCAAAAAAAGCAGACAAAATGATGAATTACGAATCACGAATGACGAAGGGAACCACATAATTTAGCATTTAACATTTAACATTTCTATCATTTTTCACTGTGGATAAAAGGTTATCTCAAAAGGTGGTATTTCCGGAATATCTACCAATTCAATATTCAATGTTATTCTTTTAGTGGAAGGATCTATAAAGCCTGATCCTTTCATGGTTGCAAAATCTTCGTTGAAGGTTTCCTCTTCCTGTTCCGGAATGGTTAACGAATTGTCTCCATTGTCGATGAAAATAAGATTTTTGTCTACAGGAAAGAAACCAGTTACATAAATATCCCAGTTTGATAAGGTATATTCTATACAATCCACGCTGGATATAGTTATGTTATTTATACTAGGAAAATCCTGTGCAATGGAATCATGAGGGTATGCCTTATAAGTTCCGCTTAAAATACAATCGTCTTCAATAATCAAAGAAAAAGACTTACCTATTATTCCATTGGTGCTTCTACCTATTGCCAAAGTTGAAGGAGTGACCTCTTCAAGGGTAAAATTTAATTCCTGTGATTCTAAAATATTGTTTGCATTATTGATTAGCCTCAAGTCTATATATCCAAAACTTTCTCCTGCAGGAATTATAACTTCTCCTTTATTTCCGGAAATAAAATAATCCACATCCTCCCTTGCCGAACCAGCGACTGAATATTTCACAAGAATGTCTTCTTCCAATATTGGCCCAACATTATGAATAGAAATCTTCACCGGTTGGGTTACACTTTCTTTCACTGTAATTAGAGTATCCGTGAACCGAACATGATAAGGACCTTCAAAAGTGATTTCTTCTTTTTGGCAGGAGCAAAAAATTACTACCGCCAATACCAGGACAATAGCATATTGTAAATGATTGATTATTTTCTGAAATACAATTTTCATCATATTAATATCCAGGATTTTGAGCGCCTACTAAAGAAGGATTATTTTGAATTTCTCTGATTGGAATAGGCCAAACGTTGTACCTGTCTGCCCACTTCTGAGTAAACTGGCTCATAACAGCCGTGGCCCTGCCTGTTCGGACAAGATCAAACCATCGATGGCCTTCAAAAGCCAATTCATATATTCTTTCCTGCTCAATTACAGAAAGCATTTGAGGAATTGATGCTCCTGTAACTTTTATGGTTGAATTTGCCCTGGTTCGAAGTGTGTTAATATCTTCTTCCGCACTTCCACCCCCTGTGATCTTTCCTAAATTGGCCCTTGCTTCTGCTCTTATTAGATACATTTCTCCTAACCTGAAAAGAACTATATCATTGTTGTCTTCATCAGCAGTTCCATATTTTGCTACACTCCATCCATTGTCACTTCCTCTAAAATCTTCTACATCAAAACTTATGGAATGAAACCGTTCTCCTGCGTCAGAGGAATTAAGAAGAGAAACAGCTTTGTTCGATGGAATAATTTCCCTTCTTTTTTCAAACTGATTGTTTAAGCCATAAGTAGTTGTTCCTGGGTCATCTGCAAGCGTGTATCCTACTTCCAAAATTGCTTCCTCTGTGTCATCAGTGGTTACCAAATTTTCAAATGAGACTAATTCATAT
Organism: Cytophagales bacterium; assembly: GCA_035628645.1. Lineage (GTDB taxonomy): Bacteria > Bacteroidota > Bacteroidia > Cytophagales > Cyclobacteriaceae > DASPJL01. The sequence continues at coordinate 29,461 of DASPJL010000190.1, forward strand.
TCCTCAGACAATATGACGTCAGATGAATATTTTTCGGCGAGTTCCCAGTTTTGATTGTATAAATAAAACCGAGCAAGCGCTGCTCTTGCTGCATTTACACTCGCAAATCCTTCGTTTTGGGATTCTGCAGGCAGATTTTCCAGAGCCAGCAGTAAATCTGTTTCAGCCAAGGCCAGCACTTCCTCCTTCGTTGCCCTTGAGATATTCGAATTTGCTTCTACATCAGTACTTGTGGTGATGGGTATCCCTCCAAAGCAATTTGCGCCAATGAAGTAAGCGTAGCCTCTGCAAAAGTTAGCAGCTGCAATTACTCTTCTTTTTTCCCTTGGATCTACACCACTTATTTCAGGCAATCTTTCAAGAATAAAATTACTGACATATATTGTTCTGTATATTGAGGCCCATATCGCACTAAATATGGCATTGGCAGCCGTGATGTCCTTATTGCTGAGTTCCCTGAATTCAGAAAAAGTACCTTGGTGAATTAATAAATCCGTAGTAAGGTCATTAAGTATTACAACGGGGGAAGCGATTCCTCTCAACGAAGTATATAATCCAATCTCCACGGGTACAACATCCTGAGGTTCATTTAATACAAGTTCATCAATTACAATATCCTGTGGTGCAGGATCGAGTGTATTACAAGAACCTAAAATAAAAATTAGTATTAATAAATTTTTAATTCTTTGCATCATTCTAAAATCCAACAGTTAAACCTATCATTAATGTACTTACCTGGGGAAGCGTGAAAAGATCTGTTCCTTGTGCAGAAGTAGACCCATCCAATGTACTGACTTCCGGATCTCCTCCTGAATAATTTGTGTAAGTCCAGAGATTAGAACCTGAACAAAAAATTCTCGTGCTTGAGACCTTAATTCTTTTTGTATATTTTGAGGGTAAGGTATATCCGATAGTCAAATTCTTTAATCTTAAATAAGATCCATCCTCGATAAACCGACTGCTCGTTCGGTTGTTATAAGAGTTTTCAAATTCGTAGCGTGGAACAGAAGTAATGTCGCCTGGCTCCCTCCATCGCTTTAATGCTTCCCTGCTCTGGTTTGTATTTATATTCTGTCCTGCATTAAGAAGTTCCGTATTTGAAAAATTGAGAATGTCATTGCCATAAGAAAACTGAAAAAACAAACTTAGGTCAAATCCTTTGTATGACACATTATTAATAAAAGAGCCAATAAAATCAGGCTGAGCGCTACCTACTATGGTGCCGTCATCAGGAGTGATACTGCCGTCTCCATTTATGTCATCATAAATTGCTTCCCCGGTTGCCGGGTCTACTCCTAAAAATCTGAGTCCCCAGAATGACCCTAATGGTTCCCCTTCTTTTATTACTGAAGTACCATTAACCCCGTTTCCCTGATACCCTCTGAATAGAGGCTTATCATCAACAAGTCTAACTACTTCGTTTTCATTTCTTGAAAGGTTTATTGAAGTGCTCCAATTAACAACTTTATCAATATTTATTATGTTGATGCCAACTTCAATTCCTCTATTTCTAAGGTTGCCCACATTACCTTTGACAGTCGAGAAGCCTGTAGTTGCCGGAACAGGTTGATCAAAAAGTAATTTGTCTGTTAAATTATAATAGCCCTCAACGATAAGATTTATCCTGGCATTAAAAAGACTAACATCCAGGCCTACGTTTGTTTCTTCCGTTCTTTCCCATTGAAGATTAGGATTGTCTATCCTTGAAGGGCTCACACCCGATGCACCATTATAAGTTGTGGCGCTCCATCGTCCCAAAAATTCAAAATCCCCAATTCCCTCATTTCCTGAGTAGCCCCATGACGCCTTCAATTTAAGGAGTGTTAAAAAATTATAATCCTTTAAAAAACTTTCCTCAGACAAGATCCATCCAGCTGCAATGGCAGGGAAAAAGCCAAACTTTCTTCCTTTTCCAAACCTGGAAGATCCGTCCTCCCTTGCACCTATGGAAATCAAATATTTTTCCCTGAAATTGTATTTAATCTCTCCGAAAAAGGAAAGAAGGCCGTTCTTCACAATGTAAGACGAACCAGCATCTACAATACCCGCTGATCCAATGTAGGAAAAGTCGTCACTGGGAAACATTCTTCCCTCAACATAATTACCCCTTTCAACCCTTTGAAGTATTTCAGCGCCAAGAAGTACGTCTACATTATGTTCCCCAATCTTTTTATCAAAAGTGAGCAGATTACTGTTAATCAAGGTAATAAAACTTGAGGCAGCACTGATTCCGTAGCCTTTTCCACCTGCATAATCCGGGTTCCCCCCAATTATGGTTGATGTAGGTTGATACTGGTCCTCAATCACACTGTTATAGTCTCCGCTAACCTGTGTTCTGAAATTCAGTCCTTGAAGTATTTTATATTTAGCATAAACATTTCCCAAAATTTTAGTGGTATAAACATCATAACGGGGTGCCACCGCATTAACCAATGGATTTCCGTTACGTGGTGAAAAGCCCGGCGAACCATATCCGATAAGTTTTCCTTGTTCATCAAAAGCCGAATTATAGGGTAGTGCTTGTAATGCAGCAGAATATACTGCATCCAAATAATTATCACCTTTGACCCTGTTATTTTTTGCTCTGGAGATGGTGAAGCTGTTACCAAAAGTTAATCTGTCAGAAGAGGTATGGTCAAGGTTAAGTGTGGCTGAGTAGCGCTCAAACCCGTTGTTTACTTGTACGCCTTCTTCATTTCTATAATTTCCGCTTATATAAAAACTTGTCTTGTCTCCTCCGCCTGTAGCAGATAATTGGTATTGTTCAAATATACCCGTTCTTAATACTTCCTCTACCCAATCTGTATTTATTCCATCAGTTACTCCCTCTATAAGGCCTAATTCATCGGGGTCTCTTCCTGAATTAACTACTGCTTCTCTTTGAAGTTCCAGTAATTCGGTTGAATTTAAAAGTTCAGGTTTCCGAGTGATGTTTATCAGGCCTCTCTGAGCTTCGGCATTAAACCTGGTTTTAGAATTCTTTTTTCCTCTTTTTGAGGTTAGGACAACTACGCCATTGGCACCCCTTGATCCATACATCGCTTTTGCGGCAGCATCTTTTAAAAGCTCAATGTCTTCGTAATCATTAGGATTTATGAGCGCAAGCGCGTTATCATTTTGACCTCCAAAACCAATACTGGATAATGCGCCTATTTCAACAGGCACTCCGTCCAAAATAAACAGTGGCATATTAGAAGCTGAGACAGAGGTATTTCCCCTGATCACTACTTTTATTCCTCCTCCGGGTGTCCCAGAAGATTGTGTCACCTGAACTCCCGGCGCTTGTCCCTGCAAAGCTTGATCTATGCCCATAACAGGCATGTCCTTAAAGCTTTCTGTCGAAACTGAGGAGATCGAGCTGATTACATTCTTCTTTTGTTGAGTTGTATACCCGGTAACAACCACCTCTGTAAGTTGTGTTACATTAGGCTTTAAAACAAGGTCTATGTTTGATTGGTTGTTGATTTTAACCTCCTGTGTAATAAACCCGATATAGGTAAAAACCAGGCTTGCTTCGGGTGAGGCTTCAATAGAATAAGTACCGTCAATATCTGTAACTGTACCCGACAATGTTCCTTTTACCACCACACTTACTCCTGGTAATCCGGTAGAATCTTCAAGAGAAATAACCTTACCTGTTACGTTTACCTGCTGCGCAAGAAGGGGTGAGGCCAACAGAAAAATCAGGGACAAAGCCCAAAATATCTTAATCATATACCTTCTTACTTAGGGTTTTATGGTAGCAAAAGAATGTGACGATTGATGCAAATTATGGAAAAATAAATAGCCATCAAATAAATAGAAAAGAATAAATCCTTAATTATCAATCGGCGAAAACAATCTTTATTTGTCTGGTAACATTTTGTAAATTAATTATTAACAGCAAATCTTTAAAGAATCGGTTCAACCATAAAATATACCTAAAGTCATATTCTGTGGAGTTTCTAAACGTAAATTCAATAAATATTGATGCTCTAGCGCAGAAAAAGTTAAAGCAATGGGTTACTTATTTTCTATTATTCATTAACTACTGACTTTTTAACCTATTGACTATGAAACATTTTTTGACCACACTTGTTATTCTATTGCTATTTTATTCTAAATCAAATGGACAGTTTTATGAAGTTTTTTCAAGTGATTATTCGAACATCAATTCATGGAACTCCAATGAGGCATCCGAATGGGAGATAATTCCAAATAGCAATGTTGCCGGCGGGACAACCAATTCAAACACGTTGAAATTAAATGCAGCAGCTAATACTTCTATCAATTATCTAAGTATTCAGAATACTGCTAATTGGGGTACAGAACAAACCTGGAGCTTCTGGATAGGAAGAGATGGTTATGAAGCAACAACTTCAAATACTAGTTATGTTTGGTTGTATGCAGACAAAGCTGATTTTACTGATCCTTTAATTAGGGGTTACAGAATTAGATTAGGTGGTAATACAGGTGATGGTGAAGATATTATTCTAGAATATGTAAACGGGACGATTATTTCACCAGTAATAAAAGACAATAATGTTGTTCCAGTAGATTTTGTTAATTACGGATTAACAGTATTCATCAACAGATCGTCAAATAGTGAATGGACAATTTATACTTCTGTCAGTCCGGTAGAAGATAGTAGTGGAGTCAATGCCAATTCAGATCCTTTAATCGAAAGTACCATTAGCAGAAATCTGAATGGTGAGCCAAAATTTGACAATTCTGTTACAAATTTTAGCAATGGGTATTTCGGATTTATGGCAAAGTCTTCAGTTGATCCAGTAGCAAGAAAGGCCGCAGAGTTTGATCAATTCAGCTTTAAATCTTTTGTTGACCATAAAGAATATACCTGGGTAGGAAGCACAAACAGTATTTATGGAGAGCCGACAAACTGGAACCCAAGCAGAATAGTCAAAAGAAATACAGATGTTCTGATTTTTAATTCCGAATCAACTATTACTGAGGTGGAAAATGATATAGTAACCAGTCTTCTATTCAGAGATAATTGCAGTATCAATTTTACCACATCTGCTCCCGCAACAATTACTGCAATAGGAACGGATGATTTAGGGCTTTCAATCGAAGCAGGATCCGTATTAAATATTTCAAGTGATCATTCCTTTACACTTTCCTTATCAAATAATGTTAAGGGCGAAATCAAAGGTGAAATTTCCTTTTCCGGTAATGTTGATCACCATTTTGTGGTTGAAGACCTCGAAGGGCTTTCTATTTTTGGCTCTTTTATTCAGGATTGCAATGGAAATATTTTTGGTAATGGCACTACCGATCAACATAGAGTGGTTTTAAAAAAAGACGCTGAGTTCGTTTTTATAGATGGCGCTAGTCCTTTTGGAAATAATGCTGTACCTAAAGTTATATTTGAAGCAGGAAGTTGGTATAGGCATCAGTCAAATTCTGCATTCCCAACAGGTGGCTGCAAATACGCTAATTTTGAACTTAATTTAGATTTCCCTTCTTCTAATGTCACCATCGGCTTTCCAAACAATTCTCCAATGTCGATAAACAATTTACTCATTACCCAAGGCGGCTTAAGACTCTCTAATAGTACTGGACTTTTAACAATAAATATTCAGGAAAGTTTAAATGTTACTGCCAACGGAAGACTGGAAATGAACCTGGACAATAAGGGAACTTCTGTTGTAAATCTTTCCGGAACTCTAGTCAACAACAGTATCAAGTGTACAGGAAAAATAATAATGGGAAATACTTCTTCCCTTAAAATATCACATGATTACTCTTTGCAAAGTAATTTAACAATAGACAGTGTTGGCACGCTGACCTTAAATAGTGGAATGCTCAACCTGAACGGTTATTTGCTTTCCTTAGCAGATCAATTCACCATACAGAAAATTCAAGGATCGCTTTCGGCCTCCGCAGAAAATAATCCTAATTTAAGGTATGAATATGGTGGTGAAGTTTTGACAGGGCCTATCTTTACAGGTATTGAACTTCAGGATGAAATTGGAGATCTAATTATTAATAACCCAGGAGGAGTAATTATTTCAAAATCAGTTGCTTTGTCCGATTCTTTAATCCTGAACGAGGGGAAGGTGTTCTCCACGCCAGAACACTACATTACAATGAAGGTAAATTCAAAAGCAAAGGGTGCTTCTGATTTGAGCTTTGTAGCTGGCCCAATTGCCAAAGAAATCAATTCAACAGAAGAATTTATTTTTCCTATAGGACAGGGCGATTTTTTGAGACCTCTTGGGATTATTCCATCTTCATCAGATCTTTCAACCTATCTGGCATCGTACAATGATACCCCACCCCAAAGCTATAATGACCCTGACGCGGTCGAAACGCCGTTGAAGTCCATCAGCGAAACTGAATTTTGGAACCTGGAAAGAATAACCGGAACAGCAAATACCAAAGCAAAATTATTCTGGAATGAAAGAAGCGGTATCAGCGTCATTGATCCACTCGATTTTGCTCTACGGGTGGCAAGACTAAATGAGGAAGTTTGGCAGGACAAAGGTGCATCTGATCATTTCATGGAAAGTCAAAACAATGGGTATTTAGCTTCGGAAGAATTAACAGATGCGCTTAATATTATCACCTTAGGCTCTGATGATGAAAGTACAACTTTCCCCGTTACCTTGTTAAATTTTGCAGGGAAATATGAAAACAACAAAGTCACACTTTCATGGGAAACTGTATTGGAAATCAATAATAAGGGATTCGAAGTTCAGAAATCTATTAATGGTATAGACTTTATCCAAATTGGATTTGTTCCTGCTTCCACCAGCACAGATTTGAGAAAAACATATTCTTTTGAAGATCATGAATCTAAAACCTCTACTTACTATAGATTAAAACAGTTGGATCATAATGGGGAATTTGATTTCAGCAAGATTGTAATTGTGAACATTTTCAACGAGTCATTAAAAAACGACCAAGTTAGCCCCAATCCTTTTCGTGATCAATTCGAATTGGAGTTGGTCAAGCCTGATAATTTATCTATTAAAGTAGAAATTAAGAATACACAAGGAATCAGCCTTATTAGTTTTACCGGATCCTTGAATGAGATAAATAAAGAACTTAACGGTTACATGAAAACACTGCCTTCAGAAATGTATTATTTTACCATTATAAATAAAAGCAGGATAAGTACTATTAAGGTTATAAAAGAATGAAACTTTAGGTTACTACTCAGGTGGATGCAAAAAATTAACAGGAAGACATTTTATGATTGTAAACAAGGCAAATGAGATTAGTAAATTGATAAATGATTATCTGTTGGAAGCACCTAATCCATATAGTAATTATCCTGTTTAAATTTCACCTTTTACATATAAGCGGTTAGTTTGCATAAAATTTCATTAATTCTATGCTTGATTATCAGTTTAGTCAATATGCTTCCTCATCCATTCTTCCCTCACCGGTAAACATTATGATGAGTGAAATGGCGTCCAGTTTTAGGCCGGAAATGGATATTAATTTGGGCGCAGGGTATGTCAATGAAAGAACTATTCCAAGGCAAATAATTAAAGAAGCATTAGAGGAGGTGATTTCCAATCCTTCAAAATATAAACACCCATTTAACTATGGAGGCTCAAAAGGAACGAATAATTTAAGAGAATCAATATTAAATTTTTACTTAAATAAAAATATTGGAACACTAACTAAATCAGAACTTTCTGAATTAGAAATAATCATTGGAACCAATGGCGCCACCAGCATTCTAGAAGCCATAAGTGAAATTCTAAAAAAAGGAATAGTCATTACTGCTGATCCGGTCTATTATATTTACGGAGAATATCTTCAAAGAAAGGGGTTTGATTTATTAACCATTCCTGAAGATGAACATGGTATTCAAACAGATTTAATTAGGGAGGCGATTGAAGAATTGGAGGAAAGGGTAAAAGACATTTCTTTTTTCTATATCGTAACTGTAAATAACCCCACCACCACAATTATCTCAAATGAAAGGAAAAAGGAAATTGTAGACATAGCAACACATCTTAGTAAAAAGTTGGGAAGAATTATACCTGTATTTTTTGACAAAGCTTATGAAGAAATAATTCACGATCAGAAAGTGGAGAAACCAATCTCAGGCCTTAGATGGAATGAACTGGCAAATGTTTTTGAAATAGGAACTCTTTCAAAAATTCTTGCTCCTGCATTCAGAATTGGTTATATCCTTGGAAAAAAATGCCCCTTTCTGGATGTGCTTCTTCAAAGAAATAATGATGTGGGCTTTAGCGCTTCTGTTATTAATCAGGAAATGGCGAGTTATATTCTTGATCATCATATCAACGAGCAATTATTTAGAGTAAACAGCGAATATGCAGAAAAAGCAAGGAAAATAGAGGTCGTTATTCACTCACTTCTTGGAAATGAAATTGAAAAATATTCAGGCGGAAAAGCAGGCTTTTACTTTTATTTAACTTTTAAAAATACACGCACAGAACCAGGGTCGCCGTTTTTCAATTTTCTTTCACGAAAAACAGGAATTGAAGCCCTTGATGGCAAAGAAAACAAAAAACCATTAATTGTTTATTTACCAGGATCTTACTGTGTTAATCCTAAAGGAAAACTAAAAGAAGAGGGGAGAAGGCAGCTTCGGTTGTCCTATGGATTTGAAGAGACAGAACAGGTTTTGAAAGGAATAAAGTTTATGGCTGACGCAATAGACTATGCGTCTAGAAATTAAAGGAATTATTAATAATCAAAAAATATAAAGTGACCTTCGCAACTTCTATTTTAAATTTTTTCGACAAACTAAATGCTCCCGTTTTTTCGAATGGAATTGAAATAATCAATCCCTATCCGGATAAAGAAGTAAAGGCGGTAGTTCGTTCTTTTTATAATAAATATTTTAATGACAACAATCCACGGGTGTTTATAATAGGCATAAACCCTGGCAGATTTGGTGGTGGAATAACCGGAATTTCTTTTACAGACCCGGTAGCTTTAAAAGAATTCTGCGGAATTGAAAATAATTTAGGCGATAAAAAGGAATTGTCAAGCAGGTTTATCTATGAGATGATCAATGCTTACGGAGGACCAGAAGCCTTTAACAAAAAATTCTACTTAACTGCCTTGTATCCATTAGCCATAGTCAATAATGGTAAAAATTACAATTTCTATGACGACCCAAAGTTATATGCGGCACTTAAATCTTTTATGATTTCCTATCTCCAGGATCAGATTAAGGCAGGTGCAAAAAAAGATATCGCAATTTGTCTGGGCAAGAAGAACTATACTTTTGTAGATAAAATAAATAAGGAATATGGCTTTTTTAGGGAATTAAAAATGCTCGAACATCCCAGATACATTATGCAATACAAGCTAAAGAGCTTGCCAGATTATATCGAAAAGTACATAAAAGTCTTAGACGCTTGTTAAGAAAAATCCTTAAAAACTTATAAAACTGCTAGGGTTGTTAGGTTTTGAAACCTAACAGGTTTCTTACAAACATATATTATCTGGTATTCTCTCACTTCCATCTATGATCTTCCAGCCTCCTTTTCATTTTCCTCTCTGATTCTCTCTACATTATGCTTTTTCTTTCCATCGTTATTGGACTGTTCCAGGGGAAAGATTTCTTGGGCAGGAAAGGGTGTCTCAATCCTTTCAGTGGGTGATTGCTCTTTTTTTTCGGAAGAACTGCCTGGTCTTTTTTCTTTCTCATTCGTTTCCATTGATAGTAATTTTTGTTGTACATTTTTGTAACGAAATTTAATGTAAGAAGATAATTTACTATGGCGGATATTAAATCAGATGACAAAACTTATACTCCAATACCAAAAATCCCCTCTGCACATTGGCTGCTGAAAAACTTCACGAAACTTGCTTCCGACCCACTTAATTTCATGGCTGATTCCAGCGAGAAATATGGTGGATTGGTAGAGTTGAACATTTCACCCTGGGTAGGTGTGTATTTGGTAACCGATCCTGATATTATAAAATCTGTGTTGGTGGACAATCAGAAAAGTTATAAGAAGAGTTTTGCCTACGAGTTTTTAAGGTACGCATTGGGCAATGGGTTGCTGACTAATGAAGGGGAGTCCTGGCTAAATCAAAGACGGATTATACAGCCCGGATTTCATAGGGAAAGGCTGGCATCATTAGCCGAAGGGATGGTAGAAAATATAAATAAAATGATAGAACGTTGGGAAAGATATAGAAAAAAAGAAAATCCTATAAACATAGCTGCGGAATTTATGCAATTGACAACAGAAATTGCAGCCAAAGCGCTTTTTAGTCATGATATTGGGGATAGTAGAGACAAAATCACAGAATATATAACCATCATCAATGAATTTATAATGGGGACTTTATCCACTCCATTTAGAATTCCTTTATGGGTGCCTACAAAAGAAAATCTTCAATTTAAAAAGGCATTAAAAGATTTAGATGGGATTATATATAGTTTAATTGAATCAAGAAGAAAATCGACAGATAAATATATGGACTTATTAACCATGTTGATTGAAGCACAAGATGAAGAAACAGGGGAGAAGATGAATGACCTTCAACTAAGAGATGAAGTGGTGACTTTATTTTTGGCCGGTTCTGAAACATCCTCCAATGCCCTTGCCTGGACTGCTTATTTGCTGGAACAGCATCCTGAAATAAGAAAAAATATGTATGAGGAAATAGCACAGGAAATAGGCGGAGATAAACCAAATGCTGAAAACATCTTAAAATTAAAATATACTTCTATGGTGATCCATGAATCGATGAGACTGTATCCTCCTGCCTGGGTTATCGGAAGACAGCCTGTTAAAGATGTAATTATAGATGGAAACCGTATTAAAAAAGGCTCTCAATTTTATATCAGCAATTTTGTAATGCACCGGCACAAAATTTTTTGGGATGAGCCAGAGAAATTTGATCCTTCAAGGTTTGCTGCAGATAAAATTAAACAGCGGCACAAATTTGCTTATTTTCCTTTCGGCGCAGGACCTCGTTTTTGTATTGGTAATAATTTTGCCATTATGGAAATTACAATTGCGTTGGTCTTGTTGGCACAAAATAACTTTACGATGAGGCTTGCAGACCAAAAGGTGGCGATGGAGCCTTTGGTCACTTTAAGGCCTAAAAATGGATTGTGGATGTATTTGGATTAGAAGAGGAGGGAAGATGGGAGTTGGAACTTAAGCTAGGATGACGCACTCTTACTTCATTTAAAGGATTGTCTTCGCTAACACTTCTTTCTTCGGCCAATCAGCAAAGTTGGGGGAATAAATGGTTCAGATAATAAATAAGATGGACAGTTAAAACAATCAGGTTTGTTTCTTCTGACCGTTTTAACAATCCAGATTTTGTATTATTCTAATTTTTAAGCCGCCTTCCTATCATTTTGTTCCTTCGCTGTAGGTTCGCTATAGGTTCGATGGAGGTTCGATGCAGGTATATTTGGTATTATTTTAAGATGGGCTAAGTGGGGATTTGCCCAACTTTTTGTTTCCAAGCCTTTTGAACGTTTAAACTCCTATTCCCTCAGAAGCTCCAATAATCCCTTTCTTCCTTCTTATTCTTCCTACTTCCAACTCTTAAAAAAATAATTAACGGATACCTATAAGTTTTTTTAAACTCTCCTTATCTTTAAACTTTAAATCTATTGTTATGAAGGCAACATTTGAAAACTCGCCCTTAATCAAATATTGTTTAAACAAGCCCATCACACTTACATTTTTTTTGGTGGCATTGTTTGTAACGATGCTCTCCGTTGACCAGTCCATAAACAACTACAAAACTGTAAATGAAAAAAACAGCAGTTTTCATCTCAGCCATTTAAATACAAACTATGTGGCCTGGAGCTCAACCAATCCGAGCATTATTTCTCAATTTAAAGGAGTAACAATTGAATCTGACAGCACACCTGACCTGGCATATTTTGCAAGCTTTAAAACTTCTGCACGAAGCTTGATCCATTATGCTGAGCTTCAGTTGAGATTAATAAAAAGAGCCGTCAACTTTGTTTTATAATTTGCTGATTCAGTGATCTACAGATGCCATATTAAGAATGCTGACCATTCTTAATATTTTCTCGTTTTCATCGCGTCCCCGTGGTTATTCGATCAATAAACTTCCAGGATTTTATACTTTTTATCTCTGAAATTAAAAGTTTCTCCCTTTCTTTTTCCTCCCATTTCTTTATATAACGGTGTAGATGTAGAGATGGCAAAATACTTCTTACCCTCCACGGTGAGTTCACCTAAACTGATCGAGATAAAAAATTTCTGGGTATCTGTAACTACTAATGAACCTAAAGCGATAGCTTCACTGTCTTTAGTTAAATCTATCTTTCTTAATTGATTAAAGGAATTAATAGCTTCTTCAACTTGTCGGGCAAACATGTCCCTGTCCATGTAAAGCTGAGATTTAAACGACTCATAATTTTCTTCCAAAGAACCTTCTTCCTCGTTGGCGCTCTCCTGGGCCTGCTTCATTGCTTCTTTTGCTGTTTCAACAAGTCTGGTTTGAATAGCAAAACATTCAGCTAATAATTGTTTTTTTGTTTCAAGATATTCAGCAATTAATTCCATAACACGATCTTTTAATTTAAAGTAAACTTTAAAAAATATATTGGCCTTACGATTGATTTTGATATAATCCTCCTACACGCATCAAATACATGTAGGTTATTTAAATTTTAAACTTAACTGCATTGATATCAAAATAAGCACTCAATTAAGTATATTTTAAATCACCAAAAATTATATAAACTACATAAAGCTTTGAAAGAATTTTCTAACGGAGGAGGGAATTAAAAGATTCCTATTTTGGGAAAATTTCGGATTTTATTTTCCTAAAGGAACAATAACTTTTAAGCTTGAAGGAATAATTTCAATATTCACTCTTTTAAAACGACCGAGAATTTCTCCATCCACTTGAAGCGTTTTGCCTCTTTTATGGATAATAGAAACCTTTCTGGCAGATAAAATTCTGCTGTAAGGAGAGAAGTGGATCTTCTTCCAAAAGATCTGCCACATTAGTTTTGGCAATTCTTTATAAGGAAAGGCTTTTATTATAATCAGTTCAAAAATACCATCATCTTCTTTGCCATTAGGATTAATGGTAATGTTACTTCCAAATCGATTAGAGTTGGCAGCAGTAATCATAAAAGCCCTGACTTTAAACCTTTTGGCATCGTCAACAGTAATATAATATCTTGATGATTTATAACTGATGAAATGCCTCACCATATAATAGGCATAGGTAAGCAACCCCCGTCTATTGCTCATTGAATAAGACCGTACAATGGTTGCATTAAAACCTATATCACACAGATGAACAAAGAAATGCCCGTTTGCAATCAACGTATCAATGCTTTTAAAAGAAGGTTTAAGTAATAAAGATAATGCGGCCTCCGTGTCGTTTTGAGGGATATTCAAATCTTTTGAAAGACCGTTTCCCGATCCGAGAGGAATAATTCCAAGTATACAGGAAGTATTTGTAACTATTGAAGCACATTGATTTACTGTACCATCTCCGCCAACCGCCACCATTATTTCAGGGGAGAACTCTGATAAAATCATCCTTATATGGGATTCATCGTTTTCTCCTGTAGTCTTATATATTTTATGTCTTAAATGATGTTCCCGACAAAAAGTATCTATATAGGCAACAACATTTTCCTTATCCCTTCCTCCTGAAACAGGATTAAGCACAAACAAAACCTTGTCAGGAGGAAGGGATTTTTCTATCATACTATTCTTTATTGATGATAACTAAGTAATAATTTTTCTTTCCTTTTTGAACCAACAAATATTTGTCTTTCAGCAAACCAAAATTGATTTCCTGTTCAACAGACTCTACCTTCATCTTATTAATGCTTATTCCTCCTCCCTGAATCATTTTCCTGGCTTCTCCTTTAGACGGAAATATTTGATTTTCAGTTACTGTACTGAGAAAATCCAATACATTTTTTGTTTCATCCAACAAAGACTTACTTACCAATACCTGAGGTACTCCTTCAAATACACTCAATAAAGTCTCCTCATTAAGAGAAAGAAGGTCATCATTGGTAGATTTTCCAAAAAGAATTTCTGAGGCTTTCACCGCCATTTCAAAATCTTCTCTTGAATGTACACGAATGGTAATCTCTTCTGCCAGTGCTTTTTGAAGCGTCCTTAAATGTGGCGCCTTTTTATGCTCTTCAATTAATGAAGTGATTTCGGTATGAGAGAGCAGCGTGAAAATTTTAATATAATTTATCGAATCTTCATCGCTACAATTGAGCCAAAACTGATAAAACTTGTAGGGTGAAGTTAATTCAGGATCAAGCCATACATTGCCTCCTTCGGATTTACCAAATTTTGTCCCATCGGCTTTGGTAATCAAGGGACAAGTAAGCGCAAAGGCTTCTCCGCCATCTTTTCTTCGGATCAGTTCTGTTCCGCTGGTTATATTTCCCCATTGATCCGAACCACCCATCTGAAGCCTTACCCCTTTATTTTTATACAGATAATAAAAATCATAGCCTTGTAGCAGTTGGTATGAAAATTCTGTAAAAGATATACCGGTCTCCAGACGTTTCTTTACAGAATCCTTAGCCATCATGTAATTTATAGTCAAGTGTTTACCCACATCCCTCAAAAACCAAAGAAAACCTGCATCCTTAAACCAGTCATAGTTATTTACAATTTCTGCCGAATTAGCGCCTGAGTTAAAATCGAGGAATTTGGACAATTGTTTCTTCAAACACTCCTGATTATACTTTAATGCTTCCTCGCTCAAGAAATTCCTTTCTTCAGATTTTCCTGAGGGGTCACCAATCATTCCCGTAGCTCCCCCAACAAGCGCTAAAGGTTTATGTCCAGCCAATTGAAGGTGTTTCAAAAGCATGATGGATACCAAATGTCCGATGTGTAAAGATTTAGCCGTGGGGTCAAAGCCTACATAAGCAGGAGTCATCTCTTTGTTAAGCTGCTCTTCGGTTCCGGGCATAATATCCTGAATCATTCCCCTCCATTTCAATTCTTCAACAAGGTTTTTCATAATATTCTTTAGTAGTGAGTATCTAGTCTTGAGTACTTTAAATTGCAGACCAAAGCTGTTAAATGGTATTTACTTTTGTTAAATATATTTTACTTTTTGCTAATATTTTTTAACACTCAAAGATGTCCTCATAAATTTTCAAAATCAATATTAAAAGCTTAGATATATTTGCGGAAATTTAATTTAGCTCAAATTCGTCATTCGTCATTTTAAATTCGTCATTTATCAATGCCTGTAGCTCCCGAATCTGTTTTAAAAGACCTTAAAAGTAATAAATACGCTCCTGTATATTTCCTTCAGGGAGAAGAACCTTATTATATAGATAAAATAAGCGACTACATTGAAGCAAACGCGCTTAAGGAGCATGAAAAAGGATTTAATCAGATCATTATGTATGGCCAGGATGCACCAATGAGCGTGATCCTGAACAACGCCCGCCGATACCCAATGATGTCGGAAAGACAGGTGGTGATTGTAAAAGAAGCACAAAATATTCCTGATTTTACAAAAGAGAATGCGGAGAAAATGTTTGGCGCATACGTATCAAATCCATTGCCGTCAACCATTTTGGTATTCAATTATAAATTCAAAAAACTTGATGCACGCAAATCCCAGACAAAACAGATAGAAAAATTTGCGGTATGTGTGGAATCCAAAAAGCTTTACGACAATCAGGTTCCTGACTGGGTGACGAAATACGTTAATGACAAAGGATTTAAAGTTTCTCCTAAAACTACCTTATTGATTTCTGATTTCATCGGCAATAATCTGGAAAGAATTTCAAACGAGATAGATAAGTTGCTGATAAACTTAAATCCGGGAGAAGAAATAACGCCTGATCTCGTTCAGAAATATATAGGTATAAGCAAGGAGTTTAATGTGTTTGAATTGCAAAAAGCTTTAACAACCAAGGACATAGTTAAAGCCAATCAGATCATTAATTATTTTGCAGCTAATCCAAAAAACAATCCTGTTATACCCATTATATCTTCTCTATTTTCCTATTTCACTAAACTTTTACTGGCGCATCATTCAAAAGACAAATCTGAAAAGGGATTGGCTTTGGCCTTAAGTGTAAATCCGTTTTTTGTAAAAGACTATCTGGCCGGCGTTAGGAATTATCCGCTTGTTAAAGTCATTTCAATCATCCATTTCATAAAAACCGCAGACCTCCAATCAAAAGGAGTAGAGAGCACAAGCATAAGCGAGGGAGAAATCATGAAAGAACTGGTGTATAAAATCTTGCATTAATTAATTGTTTAATCCCGAATGTTAAAAGCTAAAAAAAGACCCTTTTTTCGGATGGTTATTAAACAACAGACTTCCTTATTAAAGGAATAATTATTTTATAAAATACATTTTCAGAATTCATCACTTAACATTTAAAATTTAACATTTCTATCCTACTTTTGGCACTGATTCTGAATTCGCATAATAATCTTCTTTTAAAACAGTTTATTCTGGTAAGCAAAAATAAAAATATGGGAAAATACCGGCATTTGAGATTAGTTTTCATTTTTTTCATCTCATTTTATTCCTATTCTCAGACTACCTTAACTTATACCAGCAGCTTATATCATTATAATAAAGGTCTGGAATTATTCGCCAAAGAAAAATATGGCGCTGCCCAGGAAGCTTTCGAAAAATACTTAGCATCAGGTGATAACTCCCTTCACAAGGCAGATGCTGAATATTATATAGCTTTTTCTTCTTTAAGTCTTTTTCATAAAGATGGTGAAAAGCTAATCAATGATTTCATAGAAAAATACCCAAATCATCCTAAAGCCTATCGTGCATTTTATGAACTGGGATCCTTTTATTTTAACAACAAGAATTATGATAAAACAATAGCTTATCTCGGCAAGGTAGATCTTAGGGACCTGGACAAAAAACAAAGGTTGGAAGCGCAATACAAGCTCGGCTATTCACATTTTACACAAAAAGAATTTGATAAGGCTGGCAAGTATTTTAACAGCATCAAACGTACAGAAAACAAATATTCTTATGCCGCCAGTTATTATGCAGGATATATTGGTTATCGTCAGGGCGACTATGACGCGGCTATAGAGGACTTTAAAAGAGCAGAAAAATCAGAGGCTTATCAACCTTTTGTGCCCGGCATGATTATCAATGTTTATTATAAACAAGGCAAATACGATGAAGTAATTCAATATGCAAGCACTGTCAATTTTGATAAAATAAAAAATGGAGACGATATCCTTTTGATGACTGGCGAAGCTTATTACAGAAAAGGAAATTTCCCGAAAGCAAAAGAGTTTTTTGACAGGTATTTTGGAAAGAACAAGTACAATTCCGACAACGCCATAATGTACCGATACGCCTATGCGCAAATGAAAACCGGAAACGATAAAGAGGCGATTGAAGGATTTAAAAAAATAGCTGGAAAAAATGATACGCTGGCTCAGGTTGCAGCTTATTATATGGGGACAATCTATCTAAAGCAGGGAAACAAAGAATATGCGTTAACCGCCTTTGACCAAAGCAGAAAATTAGATTTTAATAAAGATATTCAGGAAGAGGCTTTCTTTAATTACGCCAAAATCAATTATGATTTAGGTAAGTCAAGGGATGCATTGTCGTCTTTAAAAGAATTTTCCTCAAAATTTCCTAAAAGCGAGTATATCGGAGAAGTAAACGAGATGATGAGTGAAGTATTTCTGGTGACTGATAATTATGCTGAAGCTATAAGACATATTGAATCCCTGCCTACCAAGAGCAAAAGAATTGAAGAAGCTTATCAGCAACTGACTTATCTACGCGGTATCGAATTATTCAACAATGGATTATACCCCGATGCCGTTGAAATGTTCAATAAATCACTAAGTAAAACTTACGATTTAACTATTCAGGCCGGGGCTCATTTTTGGTCGGGAGAAGCTTATTCTATTGGTAAAAGATATGAGGATGCTATTAAAAGTTATAACAGTGTATTAACTACTCCCGGATTAAAGAAAACAGAATTTTACAATAAATCACAGTATGGCTTGGGCTATGCTTATTTTAATTTAAAGGATTACAATCAAGCGCTTACTTACTTCAAAAATTTCACCGATGCGGTAAGGTTCGAAAGCGACAAGAAAAACTATTCTGATGGCTTACTAAGGCTTGCCGATTGCTACTATGCAATTAAAAACTATAATGAAGCTTTAACCTATTATAATCGGGTGCTGGAACAAGCCAAGGCGGACAAGGATTATGCCTTATATCAAAAGGGAATCGTGTTGACAGCATTAAACAGAGGCGACGAAGCTAAAAATACTTTTGAACAAATGACTTCCAGCTTCCCTCAGTCAAGGTATGCTGACGAAGCCATCTTCCAAAAAGCCAATGTCGATTTTGAAAAGGGAAGATATGAAGCCGCTGTAACAGGTTTTACAAAGGTTATTAACCTGAACAGTAATCATAATTCAAAACCTTATGCTTACTTAAATAGAGGAATAGCTTATTCAAATCTTCAGAATTACAATGCAGCGGTATTGGATTATCAGACTATTTTAAAGAATTATCCTACGCATACGGTAGCGAACGGCGCTTTGCTTGGGTTAAAAGAGGCACTGGCAGCCTCTGGCAAAGGTGAGAATTTTGACGAATATGTGGCGATGTACAAAAAAGCGAATCCTGATGATAAATCCTTGGAAGGGGTGGAGTTTGATGCGGCTCAAACCTTTTATTTCAATGAAAAATATGAACTCGCCATTAAAAATTACAAACAATACATTAATAATTATCCCTCCAGTGGCAATTCGATTGAGGCCAAATTTTTTATAGCTGAATCCTACAACCGGTTAAATGATTCCACCAATGCACTTTCCTATTATCAGCAAGTTATAGAAGAGCAAAAGAGCAGGCAGTTAAGCAAAGCTTATCAAAGGGCCGGCGAAATTGAATTGGGTAAAGGAAATTATGAAAACGCCATAAGCAATTTCCGTAACCTGATTACCCTTGCGAAGAATAAGAAAGAACAGTTTTCAGCATGGGAAGGTATGATGGAAGCGTATTATTATGAAGAAGAATATGACTCTGCGAGATATTTTGCCGGTGAAATAGTAAATAATGGCGGGGCTAATGTAAATGCCCAAAACAAAGCGATGTTGCTGATTGGAAAAACTTATTACCTGGAGAAAAATTATGATAAAGCACTGGATGAATTACTAAATGCTGTAAACTCGGCTGCGGATGTAAATGGAGCAGAAGCAAAGTATTTGATGGCTTTAATTCAATACGAACAAAAAAGATATAAGCAGTCTTTGGAAACGTGCTTTCAACTGAACAGTACTTTCGGATCTTATGAAAAATGGCTGAACAAATCTTTTCTATTGATCGCCGACAATTATATCGCTATGGATGAAACTTTTCAGGCGGAAATGACCCTTAAATCCATAATTGATAAATCACCCAATAAGGAAGCAAGGGAAGCCGCAAAAAGAAAGCTGGCAACCTTAAAACCGGCAGAAACAACAACCCAGGAATAACTTATAATTGGATTTAGCAATCTACCCTTGAATAACCAACCAACAGGAAGTATGAAATTTAGAAAATATCTAAGCCTTATTATTTTCAATAAAACAGCAGTCTTTGCGGGTCTTTGTTTTTTGATGATCTTTCCAAAAGACGTCCTGGCACAGGACAAAAAGAAATGGAATGAAAGAGGGGAGATTGAAGACACGCAAATCATCATTGAAAAAGATAAAAAAATAGTATTACCGGAAGCTGTCAGAAATTTTGAAAAGGTACCCGTTCAGCCAAAGAATCAGGTAAGACAAATAGAACCTTACAAATTTGATGATTTCGAAGTGTCTCTTGCGGATATCGAAACAAAAATGCGGGTACTTACTGCCAAGCAGGATGAATTAAAGAAACTGTACGGAAATTACCTGAAAAGCGGATATGGAAGTTATGGCACTTCTTATTTGGAAGGTTTTTTTAACAATAAAAGAAATGAGAAAGTATCCTATGGCGCAAGAGTAAAGCACCTTGCCTCTAGGTTTGGACATATAGACCAGGAGAATTCAGGAAATAGCGACAATGAAGCAGGAATCTTTGGGAAAGCGTATACGGATTATGTGGTTCTTTCAGGAGCCGTTGATTACAGTAGGGAAAGGTATAATTTTTATGGTTATCCCAGGGTGCTGGATCCCAAACCGGACAACGACGACATAAAACACCTTATTCAATCTTTTGGCGGAAAAGTAGAAATAGAGAACAATCTTAAAGATGCTGCCCTTGATTACCATATTACGGCTCAAGCCTCTACAATTTTCAACAATTATAATGTCCGCGAAAATGAATTCGGAGCTAAAATAAGCGGTGAATACACCTTAGCGACCTCCTCAAGAATTTTAGCCAATATAGAAGCTTACCTCACAAAGGTTGAAGATGAATATTCATTCAACAGGAATTTTTTCAAAATCAATCCATATTATCAATTTCACTATAAGGGATTTCTATTAAAACTTGGTGGGAATATAATCTATGAGAATGATTCTGTGAGATCTACAAAATTTCACATTTTCCCTAGTGCAGAAGGAAGCTATCAGTTTTTCCCGGAGATTACCGCTTATGCTGGGGTTGAAGGTGATGTACAACGAACATCTTTAAAAGGTTTTCTAAGCGAAAATCCTTTCCTTGCACCAAATGCGAATCTCTTGCATACCCAAAAGATCATTGATATATATGGCGGATTTAAAGGAAAAGTTCTTACGAATCTTGCATACAATTTGAAAGTATCTGCCGCTGATTATAAAAACCTTTATTTCTATAAAAACAATATTTCAGACCCTTCTAAGTTTGACATTGTTTACGATAATATCACTGCTGTTTTTAGTTACCTGGCTGAACTTTCCTATACTCATTCAGAAAAATTAAACCTTGGCCTAAGGTTAGAAGGCTTTGGCTATAACCTCCAAAACCTAGAGCAACACTACCATAGACCAAATTATACAGGCACTTTTATCGGCAGGTACGACATCAAACAAAAGATTTCCATTACTTCCGAACTATTCTACATTAACGGTTTGATAGCCGCCGACGAATATGACGGAGGAGACATCAGAGAATTGGATGATATTGTAGACCTTAACATTAAATTGGACTATAGATTTTCTCCAAAATTCTCCGCTTTTGTACATGGCAATAATCTCCTTGGAAAAAATTATCAAAGATATCTGTATTATCCTACCAGAGGATTTAATATTTTAGCGGGATTAACCTTCTCTTTTTAATTTTTTATGGTAGATAAATACATAAAAGAAATACTCTCTGAACATGGAAAAGTGTATGTCCCCGGAATTGGATTAATTTATAAAAATTTTGGCGAGGAAGTAAGCATTGATCCTTTTATTCTAAATCAACCAAAATATACTTTGCACATAGACCAGGAGTATACTAATGACGAGGACACCTGGTTAATCTATGCTGCAGCTCGGGGAGAACACATCAATATAGAAGATGCGGAGGGTTTGGTAAAAAAGAGAGTAGAGGAGATAAAGACTTCATTGGATTCCGGTAATGAAGTTTCCATTGAAAGGGTAGGAACCATAGTAAATGAATCAGGAAAACTGGAGTTTAGCCAGACCCTAAATGAAACGGCTCCCGCAACAGAAGACGAAAATTTTGGTATCCCTGAGCAAATCTCTATTGCTGAAGAAGAAAGAGAAATTGTCTATGCAGAAGAAACACCTGCACCCGTTATTCCAGGTGACAATTATCCTTCACAGGAATATACAGAACAAGCTGAAGCCGTAGAACAAAACTTTTACGCTGAAGAGAATTATGTTGAGGACGAGGAAGACGAATCGGGTTCGAAAAAAGGGCTTATTATTGCCATTGTTATATTCCTTTTACTTACGTTCGGAGTTACTTATTACTTTTTAAACAGGTCCAATTCAGGTAGTGCAGATAAAATTTCTTCTACAGAAACCACCAGCCAACCTAATGATGAAGAAGTAACAGATGTCTCGTCTGAAACACCTGCTGAAGGAAATGAAGTTACAACAGAAACCAACGCAACAGCTACCAGTGGAAGCACAAGTACTACACAGCCGCTTGCAGTTAAAGAAGCAGGCAAAAGATATTATATTATTGTAGGTGCATTTACAATAAATGAGAATGCACAAAAGTTAAAGAGAAGGCTGGAGTCAAAAGGTATCAAAGCAAAAATTATTGAACCCGGAGGGCAAAGCTCTTTGCATAGGGTATCTTTATCGGATTTTGAAGAACTGGATCAAGCTTTAGCCTCAGTTGAGGCCTTTAAGAAAACTTATGGTAATTCACTTTGGATTTTAAAGTATTAATTTAAAAAATGTTATTATTTCAAATTACAACACCTAGCGCAGCAGATTCAATCAACACAGCGGTTACATCTCAAGATTCACTATCATTACTTGATCTGATTTTAAAAGGCGGGGTCATCATGGTCCCTATTTTTTTACTTTCGATCATAGCTTTTGTAATTTTCTTTGAGCGGCTTTTTACTATCATGGCTGCTTCCAAAGACCAGGGTAGTTTTATGGACAGGGTCAAAATGATGGTACTTCAGGGAGACATTAATGGAGCGAGAATGTTGTGCGGCCAAACCAATTCCCCCATAGCAAGAATGATCGGAAAAGGAATTGCGCGATTAGGAAGGCCTTTAAAAGACATTGAATCCTCCATAGAAAATACTGGAAAAATTGAAATTTATAAACTTGAAAGAAACCTAAGTATTCTTGGAATTATAGCAGGTATAGCGCCTATGCTCGGTTTTGTGGGAACTATCTTTGGGGTAATCAGGATTTTCTATAATATTTCCCTTGCTGACAATATAAGCATTGGGCTTATTGCCGGAGGTTTATATGAAAAAATGATAACCAGTGCCGCCGGATTGATCGTTGGTATTATAGCCCACGCTGCTTTCCATTATTTAAATTTATTGATTGACAGAATAGTTTATAAAATGGAAAGTAATGCACTGGACTTTGTTGATCTGCTTCAGGAAAATAAATAATTATAAATCAGAGTTCTTGATATGGCAATGAATCTTAGAAGGAAAAACAAAGTGACATCTGAAGTGAATACTTCAGCACTGAACGATATTATGTTTTTCCTGCTTCTGTTTTTCCTGATAGCATCTACTATGGTTAACCCCAATGTTATCAAGCTCCTCCTTCCAAACTCAAAGAGCGGACAGGCTGTAACCAAAACTCAAGTTTCCGTTTCTATAACCAAAGACCTTCGATATTATATTAACAAAGAAGAAGTATCGCTTGGCGAACTGGAATCAAGATTAACCAGCCTTGTTCAGAACTCAACCGAACCGACTGTTGTTTTACGTATAGACAATTCTATACAAGTGCAGAAACTTGTCGATATTCTTGATATCGGAAGTCGGCTTAAGATTAAGATGATTCTGGCAACCAAAACAAAATAGAAGCATGGAAAAGGGCGAAAACTTAGAAAAAGATTATACACAGCAAAGCATAATAGCCTCTCTGGCCCTACATTGTGTTCTGCTCCTGTTGTGTCTTTTATTTGTTTTAAGAACCCCCATACCTCCTTATGGCGCTGGCATGGGTGTAGAGTTGAATTATGGTACAGTAGATGAAGGTTTTGGTGATGTGCAAACTCTCAATAAAGCCAATCCAAGTCCTGTAAAAGAAGAAGCGGCGCCTGCAAATGACGAGGAAGAACAAAAACCAATTGAAAAAGAAGAAGAAAGAGAGGAAGAAGAAGTTGTAGAAAAAACGCCAGAACCGGTTAAGCAAAAGGTTACCGAAGAAAAGATAATCACCACGGAAGACGAAGAATCTAAAACATACATAAAGAAAACGGAAGAAAAACCAAAAAAAGCAACGCCTCCTCCTGCACCGGCAAAGAAACCTCAGGTAGACCAAAGAGCAGTATTTGGCAGCGGAACATCCAATGGAACTGCCGGTAACAAAGAACAAATAGCTGGAAACAACAATGGAGACCGTCCCGGAAAAGTTGGTGACCAAGGAGATGAAAGAGGAACAGTCGATGCCAAAGCGCTTTATGGCAATCCGGGAACAGGTGGAGATGGCCCGGGAGGATCAGGTGGAGGGCCAAAATTAGATATGGTAGGCTGGATGTGGGACACTAAACCTGTGG
>DASPJL010000191.1:0-33980 GCA_035628645.1 Cytophagales bacterium
CTGTTTCTCATAATGTGAGCTTACCCGCAGGGCAATATGCTATAGGATTAGCTTCTTCAACAGGGGGATTGAATATCAACAGAATTACTATAACAAACAACCTGGCTGCAAGATTAGGGGCAGATGAGGAATCAGAGGCTGCATCTACAAACCTGGTATTATATCCAAATCCAGTTGAATCTGATTTATTCTTTACGGAAATACCGGAAGGCGCTAAAGTGGTGGTTAGAAATTTAAGAGGTGAGCAAGTGCTTAAAGGAAGCGTTGAAGATAAATCAATCAATCTTTCTGCCTTAAAAAGTGGTCTGTACATCATCTTTATCAATGATGGAAAGACTATTAAAGCAAAGCAGATCATTAAAAAATAATAATCTGTTAAAATAATAAAAAGTTAAAGTCTTAACCGGAGGAGCGATCTTCCGGTTTTTTTTAACTTAAATCCTAAATTCTTTTTTTACAGATATAAGTGAGATAAACTTTCAAAAATCCCTGTGTAACTCACTTATGCTCTGGTGACTCCGTGGTTAAATTTTTGAGCTCGTTGTAGAATTAAGAAGGAATAATGGAAATACTGCCATCTATTTCGAGTACTGCATATTTGATTTGATCCATTCTTTCCAACCCATGTTTTGAGCGTGCGGCTTCAAGAACGTCTTCTTCCTGTATCCTGCACTTTCTCATTCTTTCCTTTAAAGGCTTTCCTTTATCTACTACTACTAAAGGTGCCCCCTCCACTACTTTGTCTATTGCCTTGAATTTATTCTTTAATTGGGAAAGCAATAAATCAACGCCCACCAAAGTGGTAATCACTATCAATGAATTTGTAATGGAAAAATCATCTCCCAGCAAGGCTTGTTGAGTGGCCTCTCCTATAATAAGCAATAAAATAAAATCAAAAGTAGTAGCCTGGGATAAGCTTCTTTTTCCAGTAATCCTGAAAATAATCAGCAGAAATAAATAAATGATTACTCCTCTTAATACAGGGTTCATAACCTAGGGATATATATAATGGGATAACGTGAATGTGCTGTTGTTCACTTTGATATTACTGTTTACACTTCCGATGTTATTGCTTTTTAAAAAAAAGTCAATGCTTAAGATGCCTTTGCTGCTAAAGTAGAAGATTTGATTTCCGTTTTCTACTTCGGTATCATTTGGTTCAGGCGTAATTTTTTCTATTTGAAAATTGTTAAAATACTCCTGGGGAAATTGAACCTTTGCAACACCTTCCGCTTCACCGGCCTCAATCTTTAATTTCATGTGAGATTCATACCGTGTATATTTTTCAAATTCTATAGAATTGGTATCATCTGCTGCCTTTTTTATACTCACTGGCCCATTACCAAAAAAACCTATTGCCGCGGCGGTAAGGAATAAGATAAAAACAATCAATAATATCCGTTGAGCCTTCCAGCCTTTTTCATGAAGGTCCATTCTCTCATCCAGCTCTAATGAATGTTTTATTTTTTCAACTGCCATTTTATAAAAGAAACGTGGAATATAAATACGGCTAAAAAGTATAGAAGTTGAAACAATAAAAACGTTTTTAAGAACTGTGTTAAGGCTTTTTAAACTTTTTAAAAAATACTTTCAAATACGGTATCTTTATTTGAAACTTTTTAAATTACGTCTCATACATATTTTATATTAATTCAGTAGAATGAATTGAAGCTGTAAAAGAAAGGAACAATCGGAGGGAAACAAGTTAGCATGGAGGACCTTACCCGTAATCAAATTAAAGAACTACTTGAGAGCCTGTATGACAGATATGGCTATGACTTCAGGGATTATAATACAGCACATATTAAAAGAAGGTTGACAAACAGAATGACGTTGTCCCAGCTTTCAAGTTCTGAGGAATTTAGAAACAAAGTATTAGAGGAGCCTTCGTTTGCTTCGCTTCTTCTTAAAGATCTTTCAATACAGGTAACAGAAATGTTCCGCGATCCCTCTTTTTATCAGGCTTTAAGAAATACCGTTATCCCTTTACTTAAAACCTATTCCTTTTTGAAAATATGGCATGCCGGTACTGCGTCAGGTGAAGAAGTCTATTCCATTGCCATCATTTTAAAAGAAGAGAATTTATATGATAGATGCCTGATATATGCTACCGATTTTAATCAGCAGGCATTGGACAAAGGCAGGGAAGGAATTTATTCTGATGAAAAGATTCAGGAAAATATAAAGAATTACAGGCTTTCGGGCGGAGAGGGTTCCTTAAGTGATCATTTTGTTTATAAGTACAATAAGATCATTATGAATGCAAGCCTTAGGAAAAATATAGTTTGGGCAAATCATAATCTTGTAACTGACAGTGTATTTGCCGAAGCTAACCTGATTCTTTGCAGAAATGTAATGATCTACTTTAATAAAGATCTTCAAAATAAGGTTCATAACCTTTTCTTGCAAAGCCTTTCAAATGGAGGTATTTTATGTCTGGGAATGAAGGAAAATATGGAGTTTACTGAAGCGAAGGATAAGTATATGATTCTTGATAAAAAAAATAAGATTTATAAGAAAAAGTATCAATTTAGTAATCACTAGTGGATAATATAAAAGCTGTTGTTATAGGTTCATCCAGCGGAGGGATAAATGCTTTAAGTTTTATTCTGGAAAGGCTTCCGGCTGATTTTAAAATTCCGGTATTGGTCGTACAACATCTACATGCTGAATCCGAGGGTTACTGGATTGATCTTATTAACAAGAAATCAAATGTCATTGTGAAGGAAGCCGACAACAAAGAGAATATACAGGAAGGACACGTCTATATTGCCCCTCCTGACTATCATTTGTTGGTGGATTATGATGATACCATAGCGCTTTCAAAAGACGAAAAGGTAAATTTTTCCAGGCCATCTGTTGATGTTTTGTTTGAATCTGCTTCTGATGTATATGGTACACGTTTGGCAGGAATAGTTTTAACCGGAGCCAATGATGATGGCGCTCAAGGCTTGAAAAGAATCAAGGAGAAAGGTGGAATAACGATAGTGCAAGATCCTGCAGAGGCTGCATACAAAGAAATGCCCGAAGCGGCAATAAGGAAGTCGAAAACAGATTTTATTCTTTCATTACATGGAATTGTAGAATTCCTTAAAAAAAGTAATATTAAAATACGATAGATCCATTTTATGAATACTACAATAAAGACAAAGCTTTTCTTTGGAATTACTACCATACTGGTGGTACTCTTTTTTACATTATTTTATACCGTAAGTCAATTGAATTCTGCCAATGAAAGGATGGTGAAAATTGTAGACATAGCAGGAAGCCGCATTGCGTTATCTAATGAATTGATGTATGAGGTAATGGATATTACCCGAAATGAAAAGAACATCATCCTTGAAAAAGATGCAAGGGAAATTTTTAAATATGAACAAGAAATCCACAAGAGGGTTGAGAATATAGATAAAAATATAGGGGAGTTCGAAGAGTCGTCGGATTCAAGGACAAAAAAGTTAACGCCCGAGTTTAAAAGAACCTGGAATGAATATAGAAGCTTTGTAATTGAAATTATAAGACAGGTTAAGAATAATAATCAGGACAGTGCTTATCAAATATCAATTAATGAATCGAGGGAAAGCCGGACTTCTGTAGTTAATCTTTTAAATGAAATCATTGATTTCAGCAAGCAAAGAATGCAGCAGGATAAGATTTCAAGTCAGGAAGCCTATGATGCGAGCGTAAAAATAATTATTGTACTGGTTGTCCTTTCCATTTTGTTGACCGGGTTTCTGACTTACTGGATTATAACAACCATCACTTCCAGAATTAACGGAATTGCTGAAAGGGCTCAAAAAATAGCCTCACGCGAGTTAGTTCAAATTGACATCAAGGAACAGATTAACGATGAGCTAACTCCCATTTCGGCATCTCTTTATGATATCCTTGAAAGTTTTCGGGAAGTGGCAATTAATGCCAATGAAATAGCTAAAGGAGATTATAGTGTTAAAATAAATCCTAAATCGGAAAAGGACTTTCTTGGGAATGCTTTGAACAAGATGAGCCTGATGCTTGAAAAAACAACCGCTGAAAATAAACGGCACAACTGGTTAACCACCGGTCAGAATCTGCTAAATGAAAAATTAAGAGGTGATCAGTCATTGGAGCGATTGGTTGAAAATGCAATTCTTTTTTTATCCGAATACTCAAAAGCCAATATCGGCGCCTTGTATCTGATGCAGGATAACGGATCTTTGTTACTTACAGGTAGGTTTGCCTTTAGTCCTTCTGAAGTGACAAAGGAAGTTTACGCTCCGGGAGAAGGCCTTCCCGGACAGGCAGCAGTGAATAAGAGCTTAATCCATCTCAATAATGTGAAACAGGAAAACCTGAGGGTGACCTCATCAATATTGGATGCAAAACCTGAAAATATAATAGTCATTCCATTTTTTAAAGATGAGAAATTACTTGGCGTAATTGAATTGGGAAAGATTGGAAGCTTTTCCGAAGACAGTGTAGAGTTTATTAAAAATTCAATGCAAACGATAGGAATTGTTGTTGCCTCAGCCATCAATAGAACGCAAATACAAGACCTTCTTGAAGAGACACAAAGACAGGGCGAGGAGCTTCAGGTGCAGCAGGAAGAATTAAAGCAGGCAAATGAAGAGCTTGAGGAGCAAACTCAAAATTTAAAGCGTCAGCAGGAAGAGCTGCAAGTGGTCAATGAAGAACTGGAGGAACAAAGTTTTAATGTTGAATTAAAAAACAAAGCGCTGGAAGAAGCAAAAGGAGAAATTGAGAAAAAGAGCCTGGAGGTAGAAATGAGCAGCAGGTACAAATCTCAGTTTTTGGCAAATATGTCCCACGAACTTAGAACGCCTCTTAACAGCTTGCTGATATTGTCCAAAGATCTTTCGGACAATAAGAAAAAGAATCTTGATGAAACCCAGATTGAAAGTGCGAAGATCATCTATAAAAGCGGCAAGGACCTTCTGCAATTGATAAATGAAGTATTGGACCTGTCCAAAATTGAAGCGGGAAGGATGGACCTCAATACAGACGATCTGGAAATATCGGAGATCGTGAATAATATTAACAGGAACTTTAGTCATATCGCCAGAGAAAAAGGCTTGTCGCTTAATGTCAATGTAGACGATTCGCTACCAGCGCTTATTCACACAGATCCACAAAGGTTGGATCAGATTATTAAAAACCTTTTATCCAATGCCATAAAGTTTACCGAAAGAGGCAGTGTTGCCGTTTCATTCCGGAAGAATTCCCAGAATATGGTTGAGATAGAGGTAAAGGATACAGGTATCGGGATTCCGGCTGAAAAACAAAGGGCGGTTTTTGAAGCATTTCAACAGGCTGACGGAAGTACTTCCAGAAAATATGGCGGAACAGGTCTTGGCTTATCAATTTCAAAACAGCTCGCTAAATTGCTCGGTGGAGAAATCAAGTTGTCCAGCAAAGCCAATGAAGGTTCTGCATTTACCCTGGTCATCCCGTTGTATTTATCTGTGAGTAATAATATTCTTGAATCCCAACCTGAATTAGCGAAACCTCCCGTTACCATAATCAGCAAAAATGAGGGATTCGTCAATTACGATTCTATTCCCGACGACCGTGATTCAATTGCTGAAAAAGATAAAACGATCTTAATTGTGGAAGATGACCTGAAATTTGCAGGAATTGTGATGAAACAAGCCCAAACGAAAGGTTTTAAGGTTTTGGTAGCAGCCACCGGAGAAGACGGACTGATCCTGGCAGAGCGATTTGTACCCAATGCAATAATTCTGGATATGGGCCTACCGGGGATGGAAGGAAGATTGGTTCTCACTGAACTTAAAGCGAATCCTTCCCTGCGCCACATTCCTGTGCATATTATTTCCGCATTTGAGCGTACCATAGATTCAATAAAAGCAGGAGCCGTAGAATACTTAGTGAAACCGGTCGATAAAGATCAGTTAGAAGAAGCTTTTCAAAGAATAGAAAACTTCATCAACAGGAAAATGAGGAACTTGTTAATTATAGAGGATGATGAAAGTTCAAGGAAATCCATAAAAGTTTTAATTGGTAATGGAGATGTAAAGTGCTTTGAGGCAGGAAGCGGAAAAGAGGCTTTGGACATACTGGACAACACTCAGATTGACTGTATTGTGTTGGACCTAGGTTTGCCGGATATTTCAGGATTTGATCTCATTAAAAAAATTCAGAAACAGAAAAATGTGAAAATCCCTCCGATAATAGTTTATACCGGAAAGGAGCTTTCGAAAGAAGAAAATGATGAGCTGCAAAACTTTGCAGAATCCATAATCATTAAAGGTGTGAAGTCCGAAGAACGGCTCCTGGATGAAACAGCCCTGTTCCTGCACAGGACGATCAGTAGTCTTCCTGACAAAAAGAAGGAAATTATCAAAGAAATGTATGATAAGGAGGCAATTTTTCATCATAAAAAAATTCTTATAGCAGACGATGATATGAGAAACGTGTTCGCTTTATCTAAAGTCCTCAAAGAACATGGAATGGAAATTATAAAAGCTGAAAATGGGATCAAAGCTTTGGAAGCAATAAAAAATCATCCGGATATTGATTTGGTTTTGATGGATGTAATGATGCCTGAAATGGACGGGTTAGAAGCCATAAGGAGAATCCGTGAGCAGGAAATTTATAAAGACCTTCCCATTTTAACTTTAACAGCAAAGGCTATGAAGGAAGATAGAAAAAAATGCATAGATGCCGGCGCCAATGATTATATAAGCAAGCCAATTGAGCTTGAGCGCCTTTTATCATTAATGAAAATTTGGATCAGGAAGTAAATTGTACCCTTTAAACGTATTAACCCATGAACAGTAAGCCTAAAATTCTAGTGGTAGATGATAAAAAGGAGAACATTGTTGCCATTGAAACAGTCTTGAGAGACCTGGATGTAGAGTTGATTTCGACGACCAGCGGTAATGAAGCCCTTAGAGAAACATTGCATCATCAGTTTGCGCTTGCTTTAATTGATATCCAGATGCCCGAGATGGACGGATACGAATTGGCAGCCATTCTGAGGGAGGATGAAAAAACCGCTAATCTGCCATTTATATTTATTTCAGGCATTTATACCGATCATATTAATGTGTTTAAAGGGTATGAAAAAGGTGCTTTTAGCTTTATTACAAAGCCATTTCAACCTGAGATTCTGATAAATAAGGTAAAACTTTTTGTAGAAATACATCAGCACGAGTTAATGCTTAAGAAATTAAACAACGACCTGGGACGAAAGAATGAAGAGTTGGTGGTTCTCAATAAAGAACTGGAAGCATTTACCTATTCCGTTTCCCATGATTTACGTGCACCTTTGAGAGCAATTAATGGATACTCGCAAATTTTATTAAAAGAGCATACTGAGTCGGTGGATGAGGAAACAAAAAGGCTTTTAAATATTGTCAGCGTAAATGCTACAAAAATGGGAGAGCTTATTGAAAATTTACTCTCTTTTTCTAAAATGGGTAAGCGGGAGGTGAATAAAGGCAAAGTGGATATGGGCCTTTTGGCGAAGTCGGTGATCACAGAAATCAAAGAGACAGAACAAGGGAAAAAAGTGGTGTGGGATATTAAAGAACTCCATGATTGCTATGGTGATGATCTTTTACTCAAACATGTAGTTTCCAATCTGATTTCAAATGCAGTAAAATATTCAGGTAAAAAGGATAGACCAATGGTCGAAATTGCCTCTCACATAAAAGATAATGAGGTTATTTATTCAATAAAGGATAATGGTGCAGGGTTTGACATGAAATATTATAATAAACTATTTGCCGTTTTTCAAAGACTGCATCGGCCGACGGAATTTGAAGGTACTGGTGTTGGCCTGGCAATAGTACAGCGTATAGTAATGAAACATCATGGAAGGGTGTGGGCTGAGGGTACGTTAGACCAAGGCGCAACTTTTTACTTTTCAATTCCAATGGATATTTGATTTTATGGATGATTTATTAGACGTATTACTAATTGAGGACAACAGTACCGACGCCGATCTTACTATGCGTGCATTGAAAAAAAAGAATAATGGTTTGAAAATTAAACATGTGGAGGATGGAGCAGAGGCTTTGGACTTTATTTTTTCTCAGGGTGTTTATTCCAATAGAAATCCGTCATTTCTTCCCAAACTGATTTTGATGGATCTTCAATTGCCAAGAATTAATGGACATGAGGTGTTGAAGCAAATAAAAAATAATGAGAGAACCAGGAAAACTCCCATAGTAATTTTGACCTCCTCAAGCCATCTTCAAGACGTAATGGAATGTTATAGCAATGGGGCAAATGCCTATATGGTGAAACCTATGGATTTTGAAGAATACATTCTTCAGGTGTCAAGTGCGGTTCATTTTTGGCTTGAAATTAATTACCTGCCAACATATTGATCTTTTTTTGTGCAGGAATTGAAACTGATATTTTAGTGCCTACATTTTCCTCACTTTCAATTCTGATTTCGCCATTTAGCCTTTGGAGAATTGCTTTAGTAATAAACAAACCTAAACCTGCTCCTTTTGAAGCGGTGCTTCCCCGGAAAAACATATCAAATATTTTGTCGTGTATAAATTCAGGAATTCCAACACCATTATCTTCCACAACAAAATGGAACCCATTTTCCAATGATTCCATGAAACAATTTACAGCTCTACTGTCCTTATTTTTATCAGAAAATACGATCGAATTATGAATCAGATTGTAACAGATTGTCATTAAAAGATTGAGTTCACCAAAAGTCATTCCTGACCCCCTGCTTGATAATTTAAAATCAACGTCTTTAAAGTCAGTAATTTCCGAGACTTTACTTACCAGCTTTGATTCAAAATCTTTTAAATTGATGGAATCAACGGTTATTTCATCTGCGTATACATGTTGAAAACTGCTCAGGTTTAAGATTATCCCCTCCATTTTGCCCACCACCTGATCGATGAGATTTACATAATTGTTAAACTCTTCCGGGTTTTGAGCTTCGGAATCTTTGATTAGGTTTAGTATTCCTTTAATAGAACAAATCGGGCTACGGATATCGTGAGAAATACGATAAACCAACGTTTTTAATTCATTGACCTTTATTTCTAACTGTGCTTCTGCCTGTTTTCTTCGCTCTCTTTCTTTTGTTTCGTCTAGCGCCCTTTTTATCGAATGTTCGAGTTTATTTAAATTCTCTTTCAGCACATAGTCGATTGCTCCTTGCTTTAGTGTTTCTACAGCTAACTCTTCCCCTATAGTACCTGAAACAAATATAAAGGGAACATCAGGATGAGATTGCCTTGCAATTTTTAATGCTTCCAAGCCGCTAAAGGCCGGAATGGAGAAATCAGAGAGAATAAGGTCAGGAGCAAATTGCCTTAAACTGGTTCTGAAATCTTCCTCAGTAAAGGCTCTTTTGATTGTAAATGGGAAAGTAAAGCTCTTTAGCCTTCTTTCAACAAGTTCAAAATCAAAATCGTTGTCTTCTACAGCTAGAATTTTTATTGGCTTATCGATCATTAATCTGGTTATTATCTGAATTTATTTCATCGAAGTTTGTCGGAGAAAACACAAACAGGATGCTTCTCTTTCTATAGCAATGAGTTAGATTTCTTACGAATGGTTTTTGTAATTATGATAATTTTAAGAATTTACTAGATAAAATATATAAGCTTCAATTTAATATTCTTTTCATATAGAAACAAGGTTATAGGGGAAAATTTAAGCTCTAATTTTTGAATTTAGAATATTTAGGTAGGATTGCCTTCTATTTAGAGAAAGGGATGGTTAGAAAAAAATAGTACTTTGTGGCTTTAAATGCTGTTTCCTCCACTATTTGTTTTTTTACCATGGAAGGCATAGAGAAATGCGAAGAGGAAACGGAGAAAAACTTTGTGTAATCTCCGTTCCCTCAGTGGTTGTTTTTACTCTTTATTTAAAATATTAATGACTTCCTGGTTGATTTTTCTTACCCTTTCTTCATTCATTTTGATCACCTTCCGGTCATAAGTCATAAAGCCATTTACTTCAATTTCCACATCAGTTGTCTGTGTGTAAACTGCTGCTGAAAATCCTGCTTTTATAAGTTGTTTTAGTTCTTCCGCATACTTTACATACTCATCCGTTACTTCATCCGAGCTTTTAAACTGGACATAGCCCCAATTTCGTTTTGGTTCCCAAAGATGTCCTTCCAACGCCAGTCCTATTCCACCATATTCTCCAAGTACCGTAGGCCTTTGTGCATCATATAAGTATAAAGAAGGGCCAGGGTAATTATGTAAGTCTAGCATATCTCCAACAGGAAAATGATTTCCTCCGCTGGCAGGATTTACGAGACGACTTGGGTCGTATTGTTTGGTCCATTCTACTATTTCTTTTGTCTTAAATTGTCCCCAGGCCTCATTAAAAGGAACCCATGTAACAATGCTTGGGTAAGAGTGCAGGTAATCCATGATCTCCTTCCATTCCTTGCGGAAGTTAGCCTCTGATTCTGCGCTTCTCTGGAGCTCCTGCCCTTCGAAGTATTTCCTCATTTGCCATATAGGCGCTTCATCTCCGCTTGGCATATCTTGCCAAACCAGTATTCCCATTCTGTCGCAATGCGTATACCATCTGGCAGGCTCTACCTTTACATGTTTCCTGATCATGTTAAACCCAAGATCTTTGGTCTTTTTTATATCATATATCAACGCTTCATCTGTGGGTGCGGTATACAGACCGTCGGGCCACCAGCCCTGGTCAAGCGGACCAAATTGAAAGTAATCCTTGTTATTTAGCTGGATTCTTACGATCCCGTTTTCATCTCTTTTGGTGGAGATCTTTCTCATTCCAAAGTAACTCTTTACCCTGTCCACTAATTTTCCATTAGAGTAAATGGAAACTTCTGTATTGTATAAAAAAGGAGATTCAGGGCTCCATATTTTTGGGGAGGACAATTGAAGCTCCAAAGGTTGACCGGCTAAAGATCTGGATGTTGCTACCTGATTCTTCCCGTCAAAAACTTTAACTTCTATTATATTGGGTTTGTTTTGTCCTTCGGTTAATACTTCAATATTTACCCGGCTTTTATCCAAGTCAGGTGTAGTGTTGAGTTTGGAAATATAATTCTCAGGAACAGGCTCCAGCCATACGGTTTGCCATATGCCTGTTACCGGCGTATACCATATCGCCTCTGGTTTTTTAACCTGTTTCCCTCTTGGCTGATATCCCTCATCGGTGGGATCCCACACCCTCACTACTAGTTTTTGTGAACCTGTTTTATTTAAAAGCGGAGTGATGTCAAAAGAAAAAGGAGCATAGCCGCCAGTGTGGGTGCCTGCTTTTATTTCATTTACCCAAACATCCGCCTTCCAGTCTACCGCTCCAAAATGCAGGAGTATGTTTTTACCTTTCCATTTAGCCGGCACATCAAATGTCCTTCTGTAAACCAATTCATTACCTTCACCGACAGTTTTCATTACGCCCGAAAGGGAAGATTCGACCGGAAAAGGGACAAGTATTTTTCCGGAGTAATCGGAAGGCAAAGCTTCTCCCACTGAGGTGATGGTATAATCCCACAATCCATTTAAATTCATCCATTCGCCACGATCCATAATTGGACGTGGATATTCATTAAGAACATTAGAGGGATTTATTTTTCCTGCCCAGTCTGTTTTGATTTTATCTCCTGCCGGTTTCCATTGGGCGTTTGTTGAAAAGGAAGACCATACAAAAAGCAGAATAAGAAATAACTTGGTTTTATGCATGCTTGAGTTGTTTTGATTAGTTTAATGATTGATAATCTATATTATTTTTAGTTTACTTCCAGGTCGTTTTTTGAAGGTAGCTTTGGGAATGGAGCGTGTGGCTCCGCCTGGTACCAATATACTACCGAACTAATATCTGATTGTTGTGGCAAATACCTTTCTTCACTTCTCCACCCTAAGTCCTGGATGGTAACCTTTAGTTCTTTTTCAAAACGAATGGGATCCAGAATATGCCACCGATACATTCCAAATCGTTGTTGTGCCCGGTAAACTCCATCAGGCCTGATTACCTGATGCAGTCCTGCATAGGCAGTGGAATATTCCTCATACTGGTGCGTCTTCTTATTTTCAAAATTATAGGAGCCGCAGAAGTAATCTTCGGTGCCTGTGCCGTTAATGGTGGGATACTTTTTGTCACCATCCATGTAAAATTTAATTTCACCTTCTCCCCACCATCCGTTATTATTCACTCCAAAGGCCATATAAGTTCCGACATAATGCCCTTTTCCTTTGATGCCGTCAACCAGTGTATAAAGAGAGCCTTTGGTAGGATTGCTTCTTCTGAATTGAGCGTGAAAATAACCTGCATCTGCCGGTACTTCCGTTAAGGTGTAATCTATTTGAAAATAAAGGTTCATGGATTCGGAACTGATGTTTTCCATAGTAATTCTACATTTTCTCCTGAACGGCATTTGCCAGTAGGAGTTGAAGGCGCTGCCCGGGTTTACGGTAATCGCCAGGGAATTTAAAGGCGCATATTCGCCCCATCCCATTCCAAAGAAATCTCCCACTGGTACCTCTACCGAAGGCTCTTTTTCATCATCCCAGTAAAACCTCAGAATTGAATACCTCCAGTTTCCAGTCGGTGTCATCCAGATATGCTGGATGGATCCTGGTCCAGTTATGTCGGCTAATGTTATCGTTTTGCCACCTTCGATCCTAATATAGGGATTCACCTTCCAACCTACGCCTAGTTCGCGGGCTTGTTTGCCGCTAACTCCCTGTTCCAGGGTCGCCATTCCTCCTTTGCCAGGTTCTCCAGTAGGATTTTCAGGACTTATGGATCTTGTTTTGCTGTCAGACAACCTATAAAGATTTCCCATATTCATATCCAGTCCGTTGAAGTTTTCGGATTTTTGGGAAAATAGCGGTAAGCTGATCAGAATAAATGACAGTAGCGTTAGTATCTTTTTCATTAGTTCAGGTTTAAGTAAGTTTATATCGCTGTAAATTTTAGAATCCCTGACATATTTTTTTCAACTCCTTATGCACATTAGTTTTTGGATTGCAGGAGCGCTTTCTTCCTACGTTCTCAGACAATCATTTGTGCAGTATAATTAGTAAAGTTAAAGTACGTTAGTCCCACTGTTTTTAACATGAATTGATTCAATCCGTATTAAATAGACCATTTTCGTAGTGGTTTTACTTACAACTCCAACTTATGAAAGGTGAAATCTGACCTGGAAAGAGATTCGTTCAATTACCCTTGAGCCAGTGTTGTCGAAATACTTTTATCAGTATTTTTCTTTGTAAGTCCAAGATTTAACTGTTTATATAACCAATACAATACTGAAGCACAGGGAGGGACTATCGGATTAAAAATTTTCATGGAAATGTTCTTTTTGTTCGAAAGAGTTTTAGAGCGGGCTTTTCCTGGTACACATTTTAAAGGCTGTGTAATATCAACGCCGTAAAAAATAATTCAATAATTAATAAAAAAAAGTATTTAAACGCAAATAGATTGCATTGTACTGCGCTAGCTTCGTATAGTGTTTAAAACAAAACAATAATTTCATCTCAGAACAACGTTGCATCATTCCCGCTTTGTCGCCTGTGGCATGGGCGAATCCTTTTACAAAACCATCTTGCCAGAGAAAAGATAGCAGTATTCATAAAAGGAGCCTTTGACTTACCTTAAAGATCAGTGGAGCTAGTGCGGGTAAGGCACAGATCCTCTATGAGTGGTGAATAATTAATTTGAAGGTATAGACTTTCAGAAAGAAAAAATTCCAAGTACTCAAAACTAACCCGTCGCGGCATCAGCGTCTCCTTTTGGAACAGGACTATCATCGCCGGTATTGGTTATAAGATCTGATGAAGGAGCAGTCTCTTTTTTAGGATCTTTTTCGTCTAGATCACGATTTTTGATGCCCGTATTGTTGCCTGCCTTTTCTTCGGGTGATCGTTTCGGGTTGTTTTCCAAGGTTTTATCGGGAGTGTTTTCTTTATCAATATTTTCCATTATTCAATTTACTTTTTAAGAAAGCTTATCCCACTTCTACGAAATAAAATATAAAAGGAATATGGAAAGGTTTGGATTAGCTAAAATTTTCAGGAATAAAAATAAAAGGCAGCGGTAGTAAAGAATATGCTGCCTTTAATTTAAAAAAGGGGGGGAGGTGTATTTCAACTTGTGAATAAATTTAAAGAAAAGTCCTTTGAACACGTTTTAGATTTATACGGATTTTAGTACCAATAAACACCTATTTTTTCTTTTTCTGGCAATTTCTAAAACGACCGATCTTGTTACCCGTAAAAAAAATGAGATGATAGTATATCTATGACCACAATTGGCAATTAAATATTTACACATGAGAAATAAACTACTACTTTCTTGTTTGATAGTCGCTTTAGGCGTCATTTCGTGTGAGGACAATAAGCATGGAGAAACCCATCATGATAGAGAACGGGATCGAGTAGGCGCCTTGGGTATTCAGGGTACAGAGGTGGAAGAAACAAGTAATTCCAGTGAAACAACTGATCCAGGACGTACTGACCCTAAAAACGATACCATATCTTTTAAAGAAATGAGTGAAAAGGAATAATTTGATTCTCCAATAAAAGTCCAAAAAATATTCTGGTGAATTACTTTTTTACTTAAGAAACGCTTAAAAATAGTCGCAGTGCTCATCTCCGTGCAATATGTGAGTATACTATTTCTTTTTATTTATCTCACAGATTCCGCAGATTCACACAGAAGAAGGAAAAAATCTGTGAAAATCCGTGCAATATGTAAGCAAACTATTTCTTTTTATTTATCTCACAGATTTCACAGATTCACACAGAAAGGGAATAATCCATGAAAATCTGAGTAATCCGTGAGCAAACTTTTTTCTATTTCTCACGATTTCTCAGATTCATACAGAAAGGGAAAATAATCTGTGAAAATCCGTGTAATCTGTGAGCAATCTATTTCTTTTTATTTATCTCACAGATATTACAGATTCACACAGAAAAAAGGAAATAATCTGTGTAAATCCGTGCAATCTGTGAATAAACTTTTTTTCTATTTTTTTCAATAATAATTGAAAGACGAAAAGCTATTGGCGAACTGCTGTTTAAATCTTTCGTTTTGTTTATAAACAAATTGAGATAGAAATGCAGGAGTTATTTGATATCCCTTATTGGGACGAATTGTTTTTGCCGACGGTTCCATTGTTAGAGACTTTGCTTAGAGGAACGATCATCTACCTGGCGCTTTTTGCTTTACTCAGATTTATTTTGAAAAGGGAGTCAGGAACACTAGGGATTACAGACCTGCTTGTTCTTGTCTTGATAACAGAAGCTTCTCAAAACTCAATTGCCGGAGAGTTTAAGTCAATAACGGACGGAATATTCCTCGTAGCAGTAATTGTTTTCTGGAGCCATGCATTAAACTGGCTGGGATTTAAGTTTCCTTTTTTGCAAAAAATAATAAAGCCCAATAAACTTCCCTTAGTGAAAAATGGGAAGATAATAAAAAGGAATATGGCCGAAGAACTGATAACACGGGAGGAGTTGGAAACCGAAATGAGAACAAATGGGGTAGATGATATTAGTAAAGTAAAAGTAGCCTACATGGAGGGTAATGGGCATATAAGTTTTATATGTAAAGAAGAAAGAAAAACTAGTCCCCCGCCGAAATCTGTAGTAAGATAAGCCAGTTTTTACGCTATTCGCGGCCCTTTCAGTACTAAGCCTATAAAGTATTTCCGTATTTTTTGTCAAAAACCTTCTTTACTACGTAGAAATTCCTGAGGTAAAATATATGTTGAAATTACTGATTGCAGAGGACTATAAAATTGTAAGGGAAGGATTAAGGGCTTTATTGACAGACGAGCCTAATTTTGATATTGTCGGTGAAGCCTGCAGCGAAAAAGAATTGATTGAGTTGCTTACGTCTATTCAGTCTGATGTGGTTCTTATGGACTTTAACCTGCCTGAAATTGATGAGGTAGAAATAACCAAAAGGTTGATACAAAGTTATCCTTTCGTTAAAATTTTGGCCCTTTCCATACTGAAGAGTGAAGAACACATCAAAGGGATGATTGATGCAGGGGTAGAGGGATATATTTTAAAAACCGCCGGAAGGGACGAATTGGTAAATGCGATTAACATGGTTTATTCAGGCTATAGATATGTAAGTCCGGAAATAACTCTAAATCTCTTAAATAAAACTATGTCTGACAATGCCAGCCAGAAACAGATAAACCAAAACTCCAAATCTCAAGTCTCTAAAAGAGAACTTGAAGTATTAAATCTAATTGCCGATGGTTTTACCAATGTGGAAATTGCCGATAAACTCTTTACAAGTAAAAGAACCATAGAATCCCATAGAAGAAATCTTATCGAAAAGACCCATACAAAAAATACTGCGGAGCTTGTCAAATATGCACTTTCCAACGGATTGTTAATATGAACAGCCAGTCAGAAGCGGGATGTGAAAATTTAAAGTGAGAAACCTATACGTTCCTGATTTCTCTGTGGGGGAGTTCGATGACAAAAGTAGTTCCTTTGTTTTCTTCACTTTCAAACCAGATTACTCCATTATGATATTCTACAATTGTTTTAATTATAGACATCCCCAGTCCAATAGATTTTTCACCTCTTAGTCCCGGCCTTCGGGCTTTGGTAAATTTGTCAAATAAATAAGGGTGAAATTTTTTAGGTATTCCGACACCATCATCCTTTACCTTAATAATAAATTTATCTTTTTCCTGTTCCAGGATGACCCGGATAATCCCATCATCTTTGGTGAATTTAATGGCATTGGAGATAAGATTGTTTATCACCTGCATAAATTTTAGATCGTCCACCTCCAGCCAGAATTTTTCTTCAGAGCTCTCTAATTCAAAGTTTTTCTGAATGGCTTGTTCGGATACTTTATAATAATCTATAATTGATTTTATTCTTTCCACCAGCTCAATCCTATCCTTTTTTGTTGTTACCATTGTCGACTCTATAAATTCCTGATTTACAAACTCGGTAATAAGATTAATTGACCGTTTACAAGTTTCCTTAATCATTTCTGTATATTTCAGGGCTTCAACAGAAATACGGTCTTTTTCTTTCTTTTCTATTAAAGAGACCAGGCTTTGAATAGTACCTAGTGGCCCTGCAAGATCATGAGAAAGAATTTCCATGGTTGAATTTTTTCTGGAGTTGATCCTCAAAAGCTGATTCAAATATTCTTTTTGAGTAGAAATATCTTCCGCAAATCCTGCAAAAACAAATGAATCAGCGGTATTGATCAGGATATAAGCAGATAAACAAATCCACTTCTCTGAGAGGTCAGGTTGAACAAACCTAAATTCTACCTTTTTTTTGACTTCTCCGTCTTTTAGCTCATTAAATCTTTGGAGCACATATTCTTTGTCCTCTTTATGAACGTAATCCAATATTGAAGAAGGATTTTCCCTGAATTTCTGTTTGGATAACCCTGTTAACTCTTCAAAGTAAGGATTGATTTCAATGAACCGATTGTTTTTTAAATCAAATAGAAAAATTACCTGATCGCTTAGGTTGGCCAGTTTTCGGATTAATTCATTGTATTCAATATTATTTGTTTGCATATCGCGAAAGAGAATATGAGAAGACTATGGTTTAAGTTCTTTTTACGTGGGCAGGAGGAAAAAAGTAAAAAAACAAAACAATACTTTAATTGATGATCCACGAAAAGTTATTTTTTGTTATTTTCTTTTTTTAGGTATTTATACTTACCTGCTTTTCAAATATTTACCTTAATTTTACTAAAGCGCATCACGTTGTGCAATTATTAATTCATGAACGCTAATACTACGGCCATGATAAAGGAAGAATCCAAAACTTTCGATCCTGGAAACGAATTTCCCGGTTTGAACAATGACAGTGTCAAAAAGGAGGGAGGAAAAATGAATATCAGATCCTCTACGATCTCTGAAGTTTATCCTATAAGTAAAGTGGATCGACAAAGAGATAGAGTCTTTAGAAATAGAATTCAGAACAATACCAAGTACCTGAAATTCAAATTGAAAGGCTAAATATTTACTCTGTTTCGAGTGACATTAGCAGAAATCTTAAACTTAATTAATAAAATAGTTCGGCTTTCACCGAACTATTTACTTTAAATTAGAAGCTTTATCATAATTATCTACAAGTCAGAAATCTATTGACCATTAACTGAATCTGATCCTGAACCTATAGTGCCTCCGTTATCGGTAGCTTCAGTGCCGGTTCCTATTGTACTTGTTCCGGTTCCGTTCGTACTGGGCGCATTT
The DNA here is from genome assembly GCA_035628645.1 of Cytophagales bacterium. Lineage (GTDB taxonomy): Bacteria > Bacteroidota > Bacteroidia > Cytophagales > Cyclobacteriaceae > DASPJL01. The sequence continues at coordinate 18,191 of DASPJL010000191.1, forward strand.
CCTGTTGTTTCCGAAGTTCTGTTTTCTCTGCTGTCTAACCCTGTTTCAGCCGCTCCGGATCCGGTCATTCCTGAAGTACCCGCTCCCTCGTTATCAACGGTTTCTTCAGCGTCCATTGTACAGCCGGTTGCGCTACCAGCGCCTGTTCCGCTGCCTGTGCTCATCGTGCTGCCGGTTTCAGATCCTGTTTCGCTGCTCCCTCTACCCATATCTGCTCCGGCTCCGCTACTGGCGCCCTGGTCTGATTCCATTCCCCCGCCGGAACCAGCCCCAGCCCCAGTTCCGGTTGTATCAGTTGTAGTAGTTGAGGTATCCATTTCATTGCCGGTTCCCATGTCATCTTCCATCGCATCGTCTTCTGATGTTTCGGTTCCGGTTTCCGATTGGTTTTCCCCTCCTTTGTTTCCCCCGCAGGAGAACATTAAGGAAGCTGCAAAAAGGCTAATTATTACAAATGTTTTTTTCATAGCTGTAGTTGAACTTTGTTTATTAATTGGAAACGGTGTGTAAATCACTTGGTTTATTTGATAAATACTGATTTTAGCGCAGTTTCTACTTACTGGCTAAGTATTTCTTTTAGTGGCATCACTTTTATTTGCTGCTTCCCAATTGCCTGCTATTAGGCCACGAAGGGAGTTTTAAAATGGCTTTAAAACCTCTTTTAGTCTGTAATGCAGGAAGATTTGTTTTTTTAATTACAGGCTATCGGTGATGGTGTTCATTTCCTTGGTGTGTTCTTTATGGGTTCTTAGAATGGGAAGTTGCTTTGCTGCCCACTCCCTTACCTCTTTATCATCGGCATATCTGGTTGCCGAATCGAATTTTGCTATACCCATCTCATGAATAATGAGCATCTGGTCAATATACTTTTTATCGAAAATTATCCCCGGTTCCTGGGATAAGGAGAGGTGGACGGATTGTTTTTCTACGTCCATTGTATCAGGAAGAGGAATTTCTTTTTGGGAGGCAAGAATGGACAATACTTTTCTGATATTGGTGTGGTCTGCTACCATTAACTCTGCAAAGGCCTTTACTTCCGAATTCGTTGCTTTTTGGATGGCAAGATTGCTTAAAGAAATTTCAAATATTGTGGAATTAGCTGCCTGCCTTAGAAAAATGGAAGAGTTCATGTTTTTGCTATATTCTAAAATATTGCAACCTAAAAGACCGCCTACCATCATTACCAGTATTAAGTATTTTGTCCTTTTCATAGCTTTAGTATAAGGAGTATGTTAATAAAGGTAACGCTTTGATTAACCGCGAGTTTTACTTTAAAGGGCTGTATAAAAAATAAAAATATTTTACACATTATGCAGAAGGCGGGAATCTTTAAAAGCAAGGGGTATTTATGATGGTGTAATAGTAGCGAGATAAGTTATGGAGTGTTTCATTATCACATCACCACATTATCAAATTATCAAATTAACTCGATTCCATTAGATTTCTTGCTACAGAGATTTCTGTATTGACTATGTCGGTTTCTATCAACCCGTCGCGAAGTCTGACTATTCTATGTGCATATTTGGCGATATCTTCCTCATGGGTTACCATAATGATGGTATTGCCTCTATTGTGGAGTTCTTCGAAAAGATCCATAATGCTGTAAGAGGTTTTGGAATCAAGGTTTCCGGTAGGTTCGTCGGCAAGGATAATACTTGGGTGGTTGACGAGGGCTCTTGCAATGGCAACTCTTTGTCGTTGTCCTCCTGAAAGCTCATTGGGTTTATGTTTGGCCCTGTCAGCAAGGCCTACATTTTCTAACGCCTGTAATGCACGCTCAGTTCTTTCTTGTTTGCTTATGCCTGCATAAATTAAAGGAAGTGCAACGTTGTCCAGTGAAGTGGATCTTGGAAGAAGGTTAAAAGTTTGAAAAACAAAGCCGATTTCTTTGTTTCGGATTTCCGCCAGTTCATTGTCAGTCATTTCACTTACATTCTTGTTGTTCAAGATGTAAGAGCCGCTGGTTGGGGTATCCAGGCAGCCGATTATGTTCATTAATGTAGATTTACCAGAACCTGAAGGTCCCATAAAGGCTACATACTCTCCTTTATTAACGCTTATACTGACAGATTTTAGAGCTTCGATGATTTCTGAGCCCATTCTATAAGTCTTAGAAATTCCTTGAGTTTCTATTATCTTTTTGCCCACCATTGGTTACTAAATCAAAAGTATTTAAAGTATTATTTAAGTTTTCCCATTACAAATTCGATTGGAATATAGGGAAGTAATGACAGATAAACTTAATAAGAAACTTTTACTTAGTACTTCATTTTTTTATAAAAGGCAGAATTAATAGAGGAATGGTGCCAGGACCAATATTACTGCCCGAAAGGGGGATAGTAGAGTCTCTCCAAACTAGTTTAGTTTAAACTGGTTATATTAAGATGCTTTAAAAACGGATTAACTTGTTTGTTGTGTAGGTTATCGATTTTAAATACTCGTTCTAAAACTGGTTCATACCATATTTCGATAAAGAAGTCTTCTACACGGTAAAGGGTGATTTCAAGATTTTGGAATTTGCTTTTAGACAAGAAAACGCCTTCTTTAATTATTACCTTGGCCTTTTCATTTAGAGTTAAGTTTTCAAATTCTACAGGACTCATATCTTTAATAGTTAATTATTGTATCAAAGATAAATGCAGCGTCCGAACTTGTCTTTTCAATTCTTTTAATTTCCTTTTCTTGTAATAAATAGCTGATTTCAACCTGTAAACTTGTATAACAATAAGGTATTGCTATGAAAAATTAACTTATTTCTTGTTAAAATTATAGATAATAATATGTAAGGTTATTAGATGGTGATGTGAAATCATCCTCTCACTTTTAAAAAAGATTAGTTTCAGCATATTACTGCCAATCTTGCGTTGAAGATTCCTTCTTTCTCTTTTCTTCCTCAAATTTCACCTCGAAATTCCTGTAATCTTCAGGGCTGGTTATCTCCTTTAATTTTTCCAATCCGTCGGCGGCATAATTGTCAAGGTTTACATTAAGCGACTGAAGAATGTACAGCTTTAGGAGCGGGGAAGAATAAGGATTTAGTTTAACTGCTTCAAGGGAAATATTATAAGCATCTTCGGCTTTTCCATTTTTATTATAAAAAGCAACAGCATTGTTTACTACGTCAAATTGGAATGGAAGCGCTTTTAATGCTTGCTGATACAAGGTGTCTGCTTCTTTATTTTGATTTGCATACACTTGGGCAGTGAAATAAGGCCAATATTTCTCATTGATAAAACTATTACTTAAAAATTCCCGGAGGTTTTTAGGATTGTATTCCCCGATATTTAGTTTTAAGTAAAAAAGGTTTATTTGTCCCGTAATGGTATTGTTATTTATGCTTTCTTGTTTCAATGCACTGATAATTTCTTCAACACTTGCTGCATCTCCATTTTCCCAGGCTTTCTCAGCCTCTAATAATTTGGCCTTATATCGGTAATCATCCGAAGAAAAGGTTTGTGAAAGGGCATCTCTTTGTTCTTTTGTAAGGTCGTTGAATTTAAATCGTAACGCCTGGTACTTATAATCGTCATTCAGTGAAAACAATGAAGAAAAATCCTCATTGCGGATAATTTCGCCCATTGCAGCGGCTAAATTAGAAATTCCCGGATCATTTAGCTGAGCCACATTTTCCCATGCCGAGATTGCATCAACTTTATTTCCTGCTTCACTTAAGGCAATTGCTCTATAAAAGAAAGCATCTTTAGTCCCTTTTTCCAATGCTGCGTTGAAGTAATCTACCGCCAGCAGATATGCCTTATTTTCCAATGACCATATTCCCATGAGCAGGTTATAATAGCCGACGTTCGTTACTCCTTCAACCTTTAATTTGTTTAAAAGGAAAAAGGCGTTTTTTACGTCGTAGTTGTAATAGCTAAGCGTGCCTTTTAGTAGCGTGACATTTTCATTAAATGAGCTTTCGTTTTCAGATTTTTCAGCAAGGGTCAATCTTTTTAAAGCAGCAGAATCAATTAAATTAATTCTGTTGAGACTATAATTGGTGATTAAGGAGAATTTTTCTTCAGAGAGTATGGTATCTTTAAAAACCTGCTCAGGTAAATTTCCATTGAATTTTTTGTCTGCCAAGTTTAATAAAGCAAGCTTATTGTTGATGCTTGAGAGATAATCCCCTGTATTTTCATTGGCAACAATAGAGTCTGCATCAAAATTTAACACGGTGATGTTCCTTGCCAGGAAGCTCCAGTAATTTCCGTTGATGGCACTGTTGTTTTGAGAAAATTTTCTTGCAGAATTAAGGAAAATAAAAGCTGAATCTGCGAGAGCTGTTTTATTATAAAGCAAGCCAAGGTTGTTGTAAATATGTGCATCTTCGGGAAAAGTTTTAGATCCCTTCCTGAGGGAATAGATGGCATCAAAGTACAGGTCATTGTTCAGGTATATGTTTGAAAGCTGAACATATCCTTGGGCAGATGGTTTTCTGACAAAGCTCTCTTCAAGGTACTCAATGGCTTTGTCTTCCTTATTTTCACCAAGGTAAAGTTGTGCCAGGGTATAATTGGATTTATGATTAAAATGATCAAATTCCTTCGCCAATTGAAAACTCCTATATGCTTCAGGAATATTATTTTGGGCAATACTTAAATCCCCCAAACCATTTAAATAACCGGAGAACCCACGGTTTATCGGCGCTAAATCTGCTTTCACCAGGAAGGCAACTATAAAAATTGCCCCTCCCAGTCTTACGATGTAAAAAGGAAATCTTTCCGGCTTATATACTACTTTATATACATTCAGATTTTTGCCAAGCAAAGGACTGAAATTGGCGAGAATGTATATAAAAAACATTATCCCGATTCCTATATGGCTATAAATTATGAAATCCTGGAAAGCTTCAATGGCAGGATCGTTATAAGTGACAAATACATAGGTGAGGGTAGAAAAACTTAGGATTGCCAGGGTGATATAAAGTAATGCTGCAGGAGCAAAGCTTACAATATTCTGAAAGGTAAATTCCCTGGCTTTTAAACCATAAAATCCTATCAGAACTGAAAATGGCAGGATCAGGAAAGCATCTGTTCCAAAAATCTGCAAGTCCAGATAGTCTATACTCTTAAAGTAGATCAGAAATAAACAAAGGAAATACAAGAGAGAAACCACTATAAAATGAATGGCGGTATTTCGGCTTCCAGGGCCTGATGAATAGGTCACAAGGAATAAGAATCCATAAACAATCTCATGTGAAACAAAGATGATGAATAGGATGGAAAGGATTCCTGTAAATAATATGCCATAGCTTACCAAACTTAACAGAGGCTGCTTTTCTTCGGAAAATACTGTGGATATTATTAAAATAAAGGCATATAAAGCTACAAAAGCAGTCAACCTTTTAAAGAAGGAAGTGTCTGGCCGGAAAGCATGAAAATAATAAGCAACTCCTCCGATCAACAAGATTAAAGCCACAAATACGTACTTTTCATAAACACCGAAAATGCCCAAATACTCAAATTTAAACAGCAGAAAGGAAAAGATTAAGGCAGCAAATCCCAGTAAAAAATAAGACCGGTTGAGTGTGGTTATTACAGCAGTGACAATAGCCAGAGAGGAAAAAATGATAATCAGGAAGGCATAAGCAAAAGAAAGATTCAGTTCTAAGTTTCCTGGCTTAAAACGTTCCTCGATTATATAGGTAAAAGAAGGAACTTGAATTTTGAAGATGCCTAATTCAAAATCATCCAAAGTGAACTTAAGGTGTTGTATAGCACTGGAAGTTTCCCAGGGGATGAGATTGTTTACGCCTAAATAGTAGCTGATGAGATAGAATATAATTACCAGGAGGAAAATGGAAAGTAAAAAAAAATATAAAGTGCGAAAGGGTTTAACCCATTCTTTCCAAAATTGTAATCCGGCCATGAAAACAGTTAATTAATTTAATTAAATAAAAAACTCCCTGGTTGCCTAGGGAGACAGAAAGTTATGGGGAATTGACCTAAGGTAAAAAGTAATTTTTGGTCTATTTGAAAATTATTCCATCACCTTTGGTACGCGAAAGTAATCCGAATCTTTTTTAGGCGCATTTTGTAATCCTCTTTCATGCGCTAAATGCGACCTAACTTCATCTTCTCTGAATACATTTATTTCTTCGGACATGTGCAGCAGAGGTTCCACATTTTCAGTATCTACTTCATTAAGTTTTTCTACCCAATCCAGAATTTCAGTCATGCTTTTTATCATGCCTTCCTCATGCTTAGGGTCGAATTCCAGTCTGGCTAAATGTGCGATTTTTCTTAATGTATTTTTATCTACCTTCATTTCCTTGCAAATTCTTTTTTAATGTATGTCCCAAAGTTATTGTTAATGCCTTGATTTCACAATTATATTTTTAAACAACAACCACAGCTTTTTTGGGGCGGGCAGTATTGATGAAGTTATCCCCATGCATAGCTTTTAGCTGTTTTTGAATTACCTGAAAAGTTTTGTTTTTCAAGTCATCCACATCAGCCAGAGAAAGTCCTGTGGTTTCAATGGGAGGATGAAGTATTATTCTGTTTTTTATCCTTCTTAATAAAACTTCGCCATCATCAGGTAAAGCCCTCCAGTTATCCCCTATTGTAACAGGAATAATTGGAATTTGTTTTTCAATTGCAGCCCTGAATGCCCCGTCTTTAAATTCTCTTAAATATGGGGGAGTTTTACTTTTTATGCCTCCTTCAGGAAAAATTGCCAAACTATACCCTTCATCGATGGCTCGTAAAGATTTGATTAACGAATTGTAACGGTCTTTTAAGCTTTCCCTGTTTACCAGGATGTGGAACTTGCTGTACATGAAGCCGAAAAAAGGTTTTTTGGCAAAAGAGCTTTTGCCCACAAAAGCAAATGGCTGATGAATGACAAGTCCCATTGTCGGGATATCTAAAATAGAAAAGTGATTTGCACAAAAAATATATTGTTGTTTTTTATCCGGCTTGAATCTATATTCTATAGCATAAGGAATAAAAGAAAAGGTAAAGAAGAAATAAGCCCAGGTATTATTAAGACGGTAGGATAATTTTTTCCATTTTTTATTGAACAGCAAGATCATAAAAAATGGGAATTCCAGTGTAAAAACCAGAATAAAAATGATACTGGAATAAATCGTATGAAGTCTCTTCATAAAAGCATTGTAAAGCTAAATTTTTATTAACAATCAAGCTAATTGAGATAAGGTTTAATATGTATTATGTAATAATTAATTCTTGAAAACCTAAGACAATTTAATTTTATCGCTTTAGATACTAGTTCAATTCTTTATTCCCTATCTTTACGGAAACTTTAGGGGTGTCCCGTATGGGACTGAGATGATACCCTCTGAACCTGATCCGCGTTGATACCGGCGAAGGGAAAAGTTATAGGCCTCATTTCTATTTCTCCCTAAAAGTTTTATTGTTATTAATTTATAAACCATTTATGCTATGGTAATTTATTTAAACAATAAACCATTCGAGTTTTCCACTGCTAAAAGCATCACTGAAATCATTTCGCAGGACTTAAACTTACCAAATCCTAAGGGAATGGCTGTGGCTGTAAATCAGGAAGTTATTCCAAAGTCTGGTTGGGGAAGCTTTTTTGTTAAGGAAAATGATAAGGTAACAATAATAAAAGCCACGCAGGGAGGATAATATAAATGACGAATTACGAATGTCGAACGAATTATCGCAATTAATAGGTGTATAATTCCAAATAAGTTTTCTTCGATCTAAAGACTTAATGCTTACTACTCAATACTCAATACAAACCATTTCACCCCTTAATACCTATTAATATGAAAAAAGATAAAATCCCGTCACAAGAAGTTATCAGCAGAACGCCTTTCCCGGCTTCAAAGAAGGTATATGTAAAAGGAGAAATACACGATATCCGTGTAGCTATGAGGGAGATTTCTGTTAGTGATTCAATTCATAAGCTGACAGGTAAAACGGAAAAAAATCCTCCAGTAACAGTTTATGATACAAGCGGGCCTTTCACAGATCCCAACATTGAGATTGATGTGAGAAAGGGTCTTCCGAAACTTAGAGAGAAATGGATATTGGAAAGAAATGATGTAGAAAGGCTTGAAGATGTAACTTCTGCCTACGGAAGGGAAAGGTTGGACAACAAGCAATTGGATGAATTGCGGTTTCAGTTTATAAAAAAGCCTTTAAAAGCAAAGGAGGGAATGAATGTTTCTCAAATGCATTATGCAAAAAAGGGAATGATCACTCCTGAAATGGAATATATTGCCATTCGTGAAAATCAGAAAATTCAGGAAATAACCGATGCTGGAAGGGTTCACGAAGGACATAGTTTTGGAGCCAACACCCCTAAAAATTATATCACTCCTGAATTTGTAAGAAAGGAAGTCGCTGAAGGAAGAGCCATAATTCCTGCCAATATCAACCATCCGGAAACAGAGCCGATGATCATAGGAAGGAATTTCCTTGTAAAAATAAATGCCAACATAGGCAATTCTGCGGTAACATCAAGCATAGAAGAAGAGGTTGAAAAAGCTGTTTGGGCCTGCAGATGGGGTGCAGATACGGTAATGGATCTTTCTACAGGAAAAAATATTCATGAGACCAGAGAATGGGTTATTAGAAATTCATGTGTGCCTATTGGAACCGTACCGATTTACCAGGCTTTGGAAAAAGTAAATGGAAAAGCTGAGGACCTGACCTGGGAAATTTTTAAGGATACATTAATTGAACAAGCAGAACAAGGGGTGGATTATTTCACTATTCATGCCGGAGTAAGGCTGAAATACATTCCATGGACGGCCAAGAGAGTAACTGGTATAGTTTCAAGAGGTGGGTCAATTATGGCCAAATGGTGCCTGGCACATCATAAAGAAAATTTTCTTTATACCCATTTTGAAGACATTTGCGAAATAATGAAAGCTTATGATGTTGCTTTCTCATTAGGCGATGGATTACGTCCGGGTTCTATTGCGGATGCCAATGATGCCGCACAATTCGGAGAGCTGGAAACGCTGGGAGAATTAACCAAAATTGCCTGGAAACATGATGTGCAGGTAATGATTGAAGGGCCGGGCCATGTGCCTATGCACCTGATCAAAGAAAACATGGACAAGCAGTTAAAGGAATGTCATGAGGCACCGTTCTATACATTAGGACCTTTGACCACTGACATTGCTCCGGGTTACGATCACATTACGTCAGGAATCGGAGCAGCTATGATCGGTTGGTTTGGATGTGCAATGTTATGTTATGTGACTCCGAAAGAACATCTCGGTTTGCCTAACAAAAAAGACGTAAAAGATGGGGTGATTACATATAAAATAGCAGCCCACGCTGCGGACTTGGCCAAAGGTCATCCTGGTTCACAATACAGAGACAATGCCTTGAGCAAAGCGCGATTTGAATTCAGGTGGGAGGATCAGTTTAATTTAGCGCTTGATCCTGACACTGCCAGAGAATTTCATGATGAAACATTGCCTGCTGATGGCGCTAAAACAGCCCATTTCTGCTCTATGTGTGGCCCTCATTTCTGCTCTATGAAAATCACTCAGGATGTAAGAGATTATGCAGATGCAAATGGCTTGAACGAGGAAGATGCTATTCTGGAAGGAATGAAAGAAAAGAGCAAAGAGTTCGCTAATGTTGGAAGTCAAATTTATATATAATAGCTATCAGCAGTCAGGTATCAGCGGAAGCTATCCCTGATTGCTAAGGCTGAAAGCTGAAAGCTACATTATGAAAAAAAACATCTCACGATTTCATTTCATCACGCATGAAGGCCCCGGGTTTTCACATGTTGACCTGGCTGAAGCCGCGTGTAAAGGTGGTGCAGACTGGATCCAGCTTAGGGTTAAGGACAAGGGATTTGATGAATGGAAAAGTATAGCGCTTGATGTAATTGAAGTGTGTGAGATGTATGATGCCAAACTTATTGTTAATGATAATGTGGAGCTGGCGGCGCAAATACGTGCTTATGGGGTTCATCTTGGTAAAACGGATATGGATCCTGTTGTTGCAAGGCAAATTCTGGGCGAGGGACCTATCATTGGAGGAACGGCAAATACCTTTGAGGATGTGCTGAAACTTAAAAAGGGAAACGTTGATTACATTGGTTTGGGGCCTTTTCGTTTTACTTCAACCAAAAAGAATTTGAGTCCAGTCTTAGGTTTTGAAGGTTATCAAAGAATTATTAACCGAATGGTGCACGAAGGAATTGACATTCCGGTTGTTGCCATTGGAGGCATCCTTAAGGAAGACTTAAACAGTTTGTTTTCTACAGGAATACATGGTGTGGCAATTTCTTCGTCTGTTAGTTCAGAAGAGGATAAAGAAAAAGCTACCACTGAATTTTTAAAAACAATAAAAAAATTGGGTTATGCTTAAAATAGCAGATAAAATATTCAATTCAAGATTATTGACAGGAACAGGCAAATTCAGTTCCAGTGAGCTAATGGAGGAAGCCTTACTGGCTTCAGGAAGCGAGCTGGTAACCGTAGCCTTAAAAAGAGTAGATGTACATAATGAACAGGACGATATTTTGAAATATTTATCCCATGTTCAGTTTAATTTATTGCCAAATACTTCCGGAGTAAGAACGGCAAAAGAAGCGGTTTTTGCTGCTCAGCTTGCACGTGAAGCATTGGAAACCAACTGGCTTAAACTCGAAATTCATCCTGACCCAAAGTATTTGATGCCTGATCCGATAGAAACATTGAAGGCAGCCGAGGAGTTGGCAAAATTAGGGTTTATAATCCTACCTTATATCCATGCTGATCCTGTATTGTGTAAAAGACTGGAAGAAGTTGGCGTTGCGGCTGTAATGCCCCTTGGATCTCCCATTGGCAGTAACAAGGGATTAAAAACAAGAGATTTTCTTGAGATTATCATTTCTCAAAGCAATGTTCCTGTAATCGTGGATGCAGGAATTGGAGCACCTTCCCATGCAGCAGAGGCAATGGAAATGGGAGCAGATGCAGTATTGGTAAATACGGCAATTGCCGTTTCCAATGACCCGGCAGCAATGGGTAGAGCATTCAAGCTGGCAGTAGAGGCGGGAAGAATTGCCTACGAAGCCAAGCTTGGAAAGACCTCCGAGGTAGCAGTAGCGAGTAGCCCGCTAACTTCCTTTCTGGATGAGCTTTGAGGAGCTGGAAGTGGAAGTGGGAAATTGGAAGAGTAAACTTTTGGAGGGTTTCAAACCCTCCAAAAGTGAATAAGGTTTTAATTAAATTCAACATTCCCTTATAAAATCGTCATTAAAGCAAAAAGATTGCTGTCAGCAATATTCGTCATTATAAAATTGTCATTTAACCATGTCTTTCCTTAATCTTTTTAACCAATATTCCTGGGATGAAGTAAAAGACAGCATCTATGCAAAAACCATAATAGATGTTGAAAACGCTTTAACAAAAGAAAAAAGGGATTTGGAAGATTTTAAAGCGTTAATTTCTCCCGCAGCAGCCTCTTATCTTGAACCTATGGCTGTTTTAAGCCAAAAAATCACCCAAAAAAGGTTTGGCAAAACGGTTCAGATGTACATTCCGCTTTATTTGTCCAACGAATGCCAAAACATATGCACCTACTGCGGATTCAGTTACGATAATAAACTGCGGAGGGTGACCCTTTCGGATCAACAGATTTTAAAGGAAGTTGAGGTAATTAAATCTTTCGGATATGACCATGTATTGCTGGTAACCGGCGAGTCCAATCACAATGTCGGGGTTGAATATTTCAAAAAAGTCCTTAAACTCATACGTCCTTATTTTTCGCATATTTCCATGGAAGTACAGCCAATGGATCTGGAAGATTATAAAACACTGATTCCTTATGGATTAAACACAGTGCTTGTTTATCAGGAAACTTATCACAGGGATAACTATAAAACCCATCATCCGAAGGGCAAGAAATCAAACTTTGAATACAGACTGGATACGCCGGACAGATTAGGTAAGGCAGGGATTTATAAAATAGGATTAGGGGTACTGATTGGTTTGGATGACTGGAGGGCAGATAATTTCTTCACCGCCCTGCATCTTAGTTACCTCGAGAAGAATTATTGGAAAACTAAGTACTCTCTGTCTTTCCCCCGGCTTCGTCCTTTCTCCGGCGGATTAGAGCCAAAGGTAGAAATGTCCGACAAAGAACTGGTTCAATTGATATGTGCCTATCGGATTTTTGATGAAGAACTTGAGCTTTCCATTTCCACAAGAGAAAGTGAAAAATTTAGGAATAACATCATTAGACTGGGAATTACTTCCATAAGTGCAGGTTCAAAAACAGATCCCGGTGGATATGCATCGGGGCTGGATGCATTGGAACAATTTGAAATTTCCGATGAAAGATCTCCTCAGGAAATTGTAGAGGTCATCAGAAAACAAGGTTATGAAGCTGTTTGGAAGGATTGGGATGAGGTGTATGAAAAAAGTCTTTAATATACAGTATTCGGGTAGGGCTTATTTACGGAATCAGACGAATTTGGCGACTTTCTAACTACTCAAGACTTGCTACTAATTACTACCGACAAGGGTTTACTTTTTCATCTTCCTGGTGTCTTTGTCGAGCGACTCATCAGAGGATAATTGTTTGGTATTATCTTCCCGTTCTTTTACTATTTTCTTCCGTTCATCAGGACTGAGGCTTTTTAGTAACTCTTTAGAATTCGGGTCTTTCTTTTTAGAATTATCCATAGCCATAAAATTTAAATCAAAAAGAATCCAAAGCGCTTTTATACGCCTTGGATTTTCAATACTATTAACTCTATTTCTTAAATATTGAACTTGTTAAGCCCGCTTTTTGAGTCATAGATTTTTTCCTCATGAGTAACTTCACGTGAAGGATCATCAGGCCCTTCAGTCAAAGAGAAAAATCCCATATAAACCAAGCCGGCTAAAAGAAATAAAGCAATTACATCAATAATCATAATTAACGTTTTTAGTTTCTGACCCTAAATTTAAACCAAAATGAAACCATCCGAAAAGGTAATTCCAAAAAAGAATAAAAATAAGGTCTGTTAGATTAAGTAGATGTACCTGTTAAATCGTTCAATTCCCTTCTATCCATGTGAATTCCTTCACCGAATTCTTCCAACATTTTTTTAATGAAATCTGGGATATCATTAGGGTTTCTGCTCGTCACTATTCCATCATCTACTATCACAGACTTGTCCACCCATTGGACTCCCGCATTCATCAGGTCTGTTTTAAGTGAGGGAAATGATGTCATGGTCCTTCCTTCTACCATGCCCGTTTCAATTAACGTCCAGGGACCATGACAAATAGCAGCAATGGGCTTACCTTTTTCCATAAAATGTTTCACAAATTCTACTGCAAGAGGATTTGTTCTCAGTTTATCAGGATTCATTACTCCGCCAGGCAGCAACAGTGCATTGTAGTCTGTAGCGTCACATTCTTCAAGTAGCCGGTCGGCAAGGAAGTCCTTTCCCCAATCTTTGTTATCCCAGCTTCTCACATTCTTTTGCGGGGAAACGATATGTACGGTAGCGCCCTCATTTTGAAGTGCTTCTACCGGTTTTGTAAGTTCTATCTGTTCAAAACCGTTGTCGACTAAAACGGCCACTGATATGTTTTCTAATCTCTTTTCCATGTCTTCACCTTTTCTAAAGATTACGATCGGAGAAATTTTAAGGTTAGGAAAAACCTTTATTTAATTCTAAGAACAATCGGAATAATCCGGTAAAAAGCTCACAGATTTTAGACAAAAAGGACTTAGACAAAAAAATATTAAGGCGTCATTTCCTTATACTTTTTCAGTCGTGCCAATGCATTTCTCCTTACTTTATTTTTTATCAAAGGGGTGAAACCAAGTAATATGCCAACGGCGCCCAACGCCATCGACGACCATTTCCATAAATTGAATTTATCGGCGTGTTTAATGATCTTACCGTCTTTAAATATAAAATCTGCCTGAATCTTGTTGTGAACTGGACGTCCTGTTTTAGAAAAGAGATATTTTGCTTCCCAGGAGGCTTTGCCGTTTGTGTCATTTGCTTCAATGTCTTTAAAGGAAATTTGAATTTCTCCTTTGCTTCTTCCTATAAGCATGCGCCACATGTTTTTGGCATCGTCTCCTTTTAATTTGCCAAAAGCAGGATCTTCAAATAAGATGTCCTTATGGTAGCAGGAGATCATTTCATCCACATTTCCTTTTTGAAAAGCTGTGTAAAAAGTCTCAATCAATTTTTTATTGGATTCCATTTTGCTTAATGAATAATTTTAAGAATGACGTGTGAGACTATTTAGGAGCTTTTTTGAGATAACTTGAAGATGGATTCCACGATCCTGCTGTCAAGCATGGACAATTCGGTTCTTTTGATAACAATGTAGTCAATTAGCATTTTATCATTATTCTTATTTTCCTTATCCAGAAAAACCTTCGAAGAGCCTATGGGGATTGTTAATAAATTATCTTTTTCAACAGTATTTATTCTTTCGTCTTCTCTTAACAAATCCAGCCATTCTTCAATCATTTTAATTTTTTGTTTTAGGGTTAGTTTCATTGTGAATAGGATATAACTTGTTGATAATTAATTTTTAACCGAGAGAGCAGAGATTACACAGAGAACACAAAGATTGCAAATTCTCCTCCCTCCTTGGAAAACTCAGAAGATTAAATGATTCTCTATGTCTTTCGTGAAATACCTGTGTACTCCGTGATTATTATTCGTAAAAATAAAATTAAAAAGTAATTTTTCCCCGCAAAAGTATTTTTATTGATCTACACTTTCTTTGTATCGACGTAAAATAAACTCGGACTTTTTCCTTAACGATTTTTTCATGAGTGTTACAGATATGCCTATCCTTCATTCCATTCTTGATAGCGATTTTTATAAGATAACCATGCAAAATGGGGTGCTGAGGTTATTTCCAAAGGCAAAGGCCCGGTACCAGTTTGTAAATAGGGGAAAACACACTTTCCCCCAAGGTTTTGCTGAGGCACTAAGAGAAGCGGTAGATGAGATGAATAACCTCCGATTGACATTAGAAGAAAAGGAATTTTTGAGAGCCAATTGTCCATACCTTGACCCTGGTTATCTCGATTTTTTACAGGGGTATTGTTATAATTCTGAAGAGGTATTTATTTCCCAGCAAGGGGAACAACTTTTTGTAGCTGTGGAAGGCTACTGGTACCGCACAATTTTATGGGAGGTTCCTTTGCTTGCCTTGATTTCGGAGCTGTATTATGTGTTTTTTAAAACAGAAAGAATGAGCGATGATGAAATTGTGGAGTATAATAAAGAGAAAATAGGGAAATACAGGGGCCTGGGGGTAATATTAGCAGATTTCGGAACCCGCCGAAGACATTCTTATCATGTGCACAGGTTGGTAGTAAAGGCTTTAGCCGACTTCGGGAAGGGCATATTTATTGGCTCCAGTAACGTGCACCTTGCAATGGAAAATCAGGTAAAACCAATTGGTACCCATGCTCATGAATGGATTATGTTTCATTCTGCCAGATATGGTTTTAAGATGGCCAATACCATGAGTCTTCAGCATTGGGTCGATGTTTATAGGGGAGATTTGGGAATAGCGCTCTCCGATACTTACACTACGCCTGTATTTTTTAAGGCCTTCGACAGAATGTTTTCCAAATTGTTTGATGGCGTGCGGCATGATAGCGGCGATCCGATCGCTTTTGCTGATTATACCATTAAACATTATCAAAGTCTGGGAATTGATCCGCTCACCAAAACCATCATTTTCTCTGATTCCCTTAATTATGAAAAAGTAGCGCGAATCGCCGAACATTGCAGGGGGAAAATCGGGATGTCTTTTGGCATAGGCACCAGTCTTACCAATGACGTGGGTCCTAGATCCATGAATATC
>DASPJL010000192.1:0-14306 GCA_035628645.1 Cytophagales bacterium
GGCCGCTGGAGGCGTAGGGCACTATGCTGTTCAAATTGCAAAATATTTTGGAGCTCATGTAATTGGTACGGCTTCAGCTTCAAATCGTGAATTTGTATTAGGGCTGGGCGCTGATGAATTTATAGATTATACCAATGAAAAATTTGAAGACAAAGTAAAAGATGTCGATGTGATAGTAGACTCTGTGAATGAAGAACATTTATGGAGATCGCTGTCTGTAGTGAAAAAGGGGGGAAGGCTTATTAGCATTAAGGCCCATTTTGTAGGGGAAATGGCAGATAAGGCAAAAGAAAAAGAAGTTTTTGCCCGTAGGATTAGCGTAACTTCCAATGGGGAAGATATGGGGCAAATAGCAAAGTTGCTAAAGGAGGGACGTATTCGTTCTCATGTATCCGGCAAATATAGTTTTAAGGATCTACCTAAGGCTCACCAACAAATCGAAACCCGAAAAACGCAGGGGAAAATTGTGGTAAGTTTATAAGAACCAAACTTATAATTTGAAGATTGAAAGAATAGGTCTGTATTTTAGAGAATATTATTACTGAAACTCATAAGATTGAGGCTGATAAAGAGTAATACAAGAAGATAAAATTCTTGTATTACTCTTGCATATTCCTAAACTTCTACCCATCTTTCAAGGAGGAATAAAATTTATCATGTCTGAGTTGATACTTTCTGCCAATTCTAAAAATTGTCCTTCATGTGGTGAGAATTTTAAAGGAAATTACTGTTGTAAGTGCGGTGAAAAAGTTTTCCATCCAAAAGATTTAAGCCTTAAGAATTTTTTTACTAACGCCGTTTACACTTTTTCTCATGTAGATACTAAGTTTTTTCTTAGTTTAAAATTCCTCCTTCTAAAACCAGGCTTATTAACAAAGTCTTATATATCAGGGGCAAGGGTAAAATTTGGAAAACCTATGCAGATTTTCCTTCTGTCAAACCTTTTCTTCTATTTTGTAACACATACTATAGGGTCAAGGGATTATACCCCATTTTATGGAGATCACCATTTCTTCTTTCTCAGTGACTATAAAATTTTAAGCTGGCTCCAACCAATAGACCAGACTATAGTAAATGCTATAGATAGTCTTGATAAATGGAAGCAAAGCAGACTTGACCTTTCGGAAAAGGAGCTAATTCAATTGTTTAGTGAACATAGTTGGGTTTACTCAAAGATATTAGTAATCCTTTTGATCCCTCTTTATTCAATTGTGTTTTGGGTCTTTTTTAAGAGGAAATTGGAGTATTTTGGCGCTGCAGTAATAATGGCTACCCATTTTGTCTCTTTGCAACTTATTCTATACAGTTTATATGCTTTTTTTGTACACTATTTACATATTCCCTATAATAAACTTTTAGAATACATCTTTTTTGAATCGCCGATTAGATTTTTAGGCAACTTCCTTTTCAATAATCCATTTGAGCTTAGTCAGCTTTTTATGTGGGTACCTTTTCTTTTTTTTACGATTAAAAATATTTTTAAAGGAAACGTCTGGGTGCAGTTTGTTTTAGCTTTCATTATTTGCAAAATTTTATTTTTTATCACTTTTGGTATTTATAAAAAAGTCCTGATAGTGATAACTTTATGGCTGATGTAAAGTCTATGAGTTTATTTTATAGGTTAAAAAACATTATGAAACAACTTACCTTTTTTTGTTTTCTGATATTCTTTTCCTCGCTGAGTTTAGCTCAAACCTATTCCACAAACAGGGCACAGGCAGAAGTAAGCGGTGAAACTTCCGTGGCTTCATATACCGGTGTTTCAGATAAGCTTGAAGGGAAAATGAATTTGGAGACAAATAAGGTAGATTTTAAAATACCTATAAAGAGCATTGATACGGATAATAACACAAGAAATAGGCATATGTTTGAGGCAATGGAAGTTTCAAAATTTCCCAATGCAGAATTTCATGGTAAAATAATTTCTCCCTTTGATCCGAATAAAAAGGTAAGTCAGACGGTAAAAGTAAAAGGAGATTTAACGATCCACGGCAAAACAAGGGCTTTTGAAACCAATGTGCAATTAACGCCAAAAGGAGAAGGAATAGAATTTTCCTCAGAATGGAAGATCAATATCACCGACTTTGGTATTGAAAGACCCAGCGTTTTGTTTATGAAAGTGGATGACCAGCACACCATTTCCATTAAAGGTATTTTGACCAAATGAAAGCAATATCCCTTTAAGAATATGCAACCAATAACTATTAAATTGGTTCCTATAAAAAAAAATCAAAATGTCATTTCTTAAAAGATCGCCACTTGTTTTAGTCGTTGCCCTCTTGACCATTAACATGTCTTGTCAGAAAGATCTTGTATTTCCTGAGGGAAGTAATAAGGAACTATTAAATAAGTGGGAGTGGATCAGGTCTTCCGGTGGATTTGCTGGGAAAGTGATAACTCCGGTTTCCGAAGGGTATTCTAAAACGATTGAATTTTCTTCCAAAGGAATTTATAAAGAATTTAGAAATGGCAAGCAGGTGAAAAAGATCAATTTTGAAATCAGAGAAGGAAAGTCAATGTTTGGCCAGTCAAAGGCATTCATTATTAAATTTGAAAATGAAGAATTAATAAATCAATCTTTTTTAATCCGGGAGGACACCCTTTTCCTGAATGAAGAAGTATATGATGGATTTGGGCATATTTTTCTTAAGGAAGATTCGAACAGTAATGACTGAAAGTACATTTCAGTCTCATAGCAAGTATTTACAGTTCATTTAAACCAAACAATGGCTTCCTTCACGGGATGCCACTGTTTGGTTAGATATCATTATAGTTACCATACGAAAGTTCCAACGCCTCCACCTGAAAGTGTGGTGGTAACAATTTTTCCTTTGAATTGGATATTGAAAGTCTGTGATGACCTTCTGTCATTTAATACGATCAATACCTTTTTACCATCAGGATTTTTAAAAGCGACATTTAAAAGACTGCCAGGTAAATTTGTTTCAATCCTTATAGAACCTGGTCGAACAAATTTTGCAGCATGAGCGATAATATAATAAGAAACATTTCTTGTTATATTATCCGATGTGCCCACGGTAATTGCAGGAAGACAAGTTGTGCAGCCTCCGTCTGTTCGTGGCCCGTTTGAAGGATCTGCAGCAAGATTCCATTCAAGCACATTTCGACTCCAGTTTCTGATTGCTCCTATGATTAAATTACGAAAATGCCAATTTAAATCATTTCCAAAGTTTCCATTTGAATCCGTGTATTGTTCAGTAAAGTAAATATTTTTTTCAGGATGGGCATCATGTACCGCAGTTAAAGCGCTGATATCTCCACCATAAAGATGAAAAGCAGACCCATCTACATATTGTTTTGCTTGGGGATCATTTAATATGGAAACAGGATAATTTGGCTGATCACAGTTGTGGTCATATAAGATGATTTTAGTAGATAAGCCGGCGGCACTTAAAGCTGGGCCAATGTTATTTTTAATAAAAGCCGCCTGCTCTGCGGCACTCATGAGCATGCTTGGGTTATTGTAAGGATTGAGAGGCTCATTTTGTAAGGTTATTGCATCAACATTAATTCCCTCAGCTTGCATGGCCTTCAGGTATTTGACCAAATAATCGGCATAAATTCCAAAATATTCTGGCTTTAGATTGCCGCCAACCGAACTTCCATTGGTTTTCATCCATGTAGGAGGAGACCATGGGGTTCCTAAAATTTTTATCTGTGGATTTATACCTAAAATTTCCTTTAAGACAGGAATCATATCGGCCCTGTCCGGTTCAATAGAAAAGTTCGTTAACGTTGGGTCCGTTTGACCTGCAGGCATATCATCGTAGGAGTATACATGAGAACTTAAATCCGAGGCACCTATACTTATTCTTAAATAGCTTACTCCGATTGAAGTGTTATCATGAGCAAAGAGCTCCTCCAATATATTGGCACGATTAGTTGCGCTCATCCTATTAAGCACGATAGCGCTTGCCCCTGTCAGCGTATAGCCAAAGCCGTCAATAGTTTGATAACTCTGTGTGGTATCTACCTCTATGGTTGCATATCTGTTTGAGGTATTGGTGAAATTGAGGAGTATATTTTGTTTTTGAAATAAGGAAGATTTATCCTTATTAGTAATCCATAGATCCACTTCGCCATTTCCTTCAACCGGGGGAGGACCCGGTTTGGCGTTGGCGATTTTAGAAAAATTTTCTTCATCAATATTAGGATCTTTGCATCCGGAAAATAACAGGATCAACAGTAAAATAAACGAATATTTTAACTGGGTAAATAAGGGCTTTTTCATATGAGTTTAGTGGGTTAATAGGTAAAATTGAAAAGCATACTAGAATACGAGAATCAAATTTATTTTATAGGTACGATGATGATTTTTTAAGAAATAAGCGCAAGAAAAACATGGTTATGGGTAAAGAAATATCGCCTTAAAAACAATTTAAAGTATTGGTTTTGAATTAATTGATAATAGAAGGAGTTGTTTTATTCTTGTTTGATCACAGAGATTTGGTCTGAACCTGAATTTATAGAATAGATGGAATTTTGACGGCACATCAATTTATCGATTGCTAACCAAACATTAGATTGTCTTGCTGAATTTATTTCAGCATCTTCATCTTGAACTGTTTTCAGAAAAGCCCTCCTTAAAGCATTATTATAGCCCTACTTTAAAACCAAGTCCATAAAATTTGCGATGATCGGTTAGGTTTGATTCTGCTGATTCTGCAATGTTCCGGGTGGAAAGATAAAACTCAATATTTTTATAAGAATAGGCTAAATAAAGATTTTGCAGTACAAAGGAATCAATCAGAGCTTTTGTAAAGACGAAACCTTCCTTTGTAAACCTTCTTTCACCCAACAAATACATAAAATCCACTCCAAGGGAAATGTTCTTATAAGCCAATCTATTGACAATTCCTCCCGTGAACATTTTCGCAGTGAAGGAGGTTAAGTTTGAGTCTGAGGGTGAATAAGAATAAAAGGAGTTTTTCCCTATCATCTCACTTTTCTTATTGATTAAGGAAACTCCTGATCTCCACATTAAAACCGATTCAGAAATTCTAAAATCTATCCCTAAGCGATGGGTGGAGGTTTTTCTAGTCAAATCTTCTTCAAATCTGCTGTTATTCCAACCTTTTCTAAAAGTCTGATAACTATAATACCTTTTGTCATTGTTATAGCTTATTCTTATTAAGTCGTTTTTCAGACTTAGCGTACTGCCCAATTGAAGCGAGTTTCCTGAGGTTCTGTAATCTAGATTGTAGAAAACATCCTGATTATGAAATGGGTCATAAATGGAATTATTTAATCCCGATAAACTTGGAATTGAATCATTAAAGTCTTCTGATTTTATATAGGAAAGGAAAAGTTTGAGACTGGAAGAAGATTGCTCTTTCGCCAGTTTAATCACATCAATGGTAGAGTTGAAGAAGGGGAGGTTTCTTGTTGTGCTTTCTTTTTCCCAACCTTCTAAGGTTGAAATATTTTTCACAAGCCCTACCTCCAAATTAAAGATGCTTCTATAGTTGACACCTATAGAAGGAGTAATAATATACAATCTGTTATAAGATTTTCGATACTTATATTCAAAGGAAGGGAAATTTTTCGAGGAACGATCAATACCATTAAAATTATAGCGATGGTTGATAAACCTAAAGAGGAAATTCAATGCTGGAGCAATGGTGAGGCCGTCAATAGTTATGTGATAACTAAGATTATTCCTCAATAGAAAGAGATCAGATATGGTTTTTATCTTCTCATCCTCTTTTCTATAATATCCCATACTATCAGGATTTAATCTAAGCAGATAAATTTCCCTAAGTACGTATTCTTGTTTTGTATTAGTATTAAAGTTTGCACTTAAGTTATTAACAAGTCCCTTTAAAATTTTTGAATTCAAATTAACACCACCATTAAACAATTCATTTGTGCTGTGGTGGTTTGTATTCTTTTTCCAAAAATCATCAAGGGTGTCTGCTTTATAATCCCATACCTGTGGAGCGTAATTGATGTAAGCAGATAAATTGCCTAGGTAATTGATTTTGGTGTTAAAGGCCCCTCTTAGTTTAAACCTGTCAAAATTTAAAGGTTCACGTAAAAAGGTGTCATTTTTGGCAGGGGAAATATCCCTGATGTATTGTGCGCTTATTCCAAAATTAGTATTGTTGATTTTCTTGTTTGCCGAAAAATAATATTGATGAAAAAGACCCGTCGCCTCTTTATGATTGACAAGAAAAGACCCACCATTTACATTGATCCCTGTTTTATCCTTCTTTGTAGTAACCAATACCAGTTGTTGTTCATGGACAGCACCATTTAAATTAACCAAAGCATTTTGAACAAGGGTGATTTCCTCGATGTCGTAAATACTGTAAATGTTTATATCGGTAATCCGGTTGCCATCTACAACATAAACAAGATTTCCTTCTGCGCTAAAATGCCCATAAAACCACACCTTAACTGCATCATCCAAATTTGAAAAAGGAATTTTTTCAAGGTCGGCAGCTTTAATGGTAATAAATTGAGTGAAGTCCTTATTTAGACGAATCTTTCCCAGGTCAAAATGTGTAGAGTCGGTTTGGGTATAGGAGGTAAAAGGCACAAAGCAAAAAGCTGAAAACACCAGTCTCAGTAAAAAGTTCTTCATATATAAATTCTATAAGCGGGGATAAAAGTATTGCTAAAAAATAAAGAAAACAATATAGGCTTTTTGTGGAGAGGAGAACCATTAAAAAAATATTGAAATCCTTTGAATTTATTTTAGCAACTTTTTGTATTCCAATCGGGATGAGTAAAGATTAGAAAAACAAAATAAGAGAGCTGTTTGCGGACTGCCATTTTTCTGACTCTTAAATACTTTTCTGCCCCTTTTTCTTCGAAAAAACCTTCTTGACACTTAAATTTTTTTTGCTTTATTAGGTAAGAAAACCATTTTTTAAAATCCAAAACCAAGGAGTTAGCCTTTTATCTCTTTTATTAAAAATAAAAAAGTACATGAAAAAATAGTAAAACCAGCTTTTTGTTATTTTTTAAAACAAGATGTAAAAATATAGCTTTTATGGTTACTTTTTATTCTTCATTTTTTTTGTCGACCTCAAACCGAAATTATTTAATCATAGAATAATCCTATAAACGGAATGACAGGTTTTTTCTAAATGAAGAACCTTTCTTCAATCAGAGATAGTATGATTTTCTCCATTCACTTTTAAGAATCCTCAAATCCTGACACGGATTGAAAAGGCGGGTATTTGTCACAGCATATCCATTCTGTAGCGCGCAATATTGTAGGGTTAAAAAAAAGCTATGGAAAAAAATACAAAAAAACTTGTAATTGTACTATTATGTCTAATCACCAGCCTTTCCGCTTTCGCCCAATCAAAATCGGGCTTGTATTTTACCCCACAAGAAGTGGAAATCTGGAAAGCCAGATCAAAAGGTGGTCCTTATAAATCATCTGGCGATGCCATTTCTAATTCTCCCGGAGATTGGAGTAGAATATTAAAAAGCGCCAATGAATGTTTAGCAAATCCTACCGCCGAGCATTATAAAGGGCCAACCAAAGACAAATATGGCAAAACTACAAGTGTTGCCGTACAATGGTCACAACCTGAAGCTTCCATAAAAGGTGTTAAATTAAGAGATGCAGCCTTTGTTTATCTTTTAACCAACGATTCAAGATATAAGAATGCCGTTTATAAGGGATTGCTTGCACAAGCAAAAGAACCTTTGACAGACTTTTCAAATACTACAAGGTGGCCTGTTGTTTACGATATAAATCCTGGATTTGATGTAGCTGAATGGATAAGCAGGCTTCTGGTTGCTTATGACATGATAGAAATTTCTGACCCAACCATAGATAGATTTTTTAAAAATGCAGGTGCTTACTGCTACAGGAATATTCAAAACCTTAAAAGCGGTTATGTTGATCGTGAAAGAGGTATACTAAAGGTAACAGGAAATTCTACAGACAAAACTCATATTGGAGGATACATCGTTCCTACAATTGGAAAATGGTACAACAACCGAAGGGCTACTATTGAAAGGGCTGTAGCAATGGTAGGTTTTAAATACTACAACGCAGCATATGTCAAAGAGGCTGCAATGTTCTTTAAAGAGTTTATCAAATATAGCATCTACCCTGACGGAACATTTACCGAATTTCACAGAGCAACAAGCTCTCTTCCTGATAAAGGCTTTGCCTATTCTACCGCTTCTTGCAATATAATGATAGAAATCGCTGACTTATATGCAAGACAAGGAGATAAAAGCTTATACAACTACGTCACCTCAGACGGTGTGAACCAAACAAAGGGTGGTCAGAAGTCCTTGAAACTGATGATCCAGAATTTATCCAAACACATTAACGGAACAATTAAAAGATATGCAATTTCTACTTCTTCCAGCCAGAATATTATTGATGGTAAATACAAAACATGGTTAAGTGAGAACGACATCTGGTTTGCTCAAGCCAATGTTTATTATAAAGATTCTTATATAAAATCTACTTATACTAAAGCTTATGTATCTTCTCCTGCTACTTCCGGTCCATTACCGGTATGGGGTGGAACAGGAGGATTGTTTCCCGGCAAACTTTTTATGTATGGACAATTGGAGGGTAAAGTAAATCCATACTCAACTACTGCTGCGATTGTAAATACTACACCTACCGTTTCCGCAGGAGCAGATAAAAATGTTACCCTTCCTGTCTCTTCCGTAAGTATTTATGGCAAGGCGTCTGATTCAGATGGAAGCATATCGTCTTATGTTTGGACGAAACGTAGCGGAGGCGCTGTAACACTTTCCAATACAACAACTTCTACTTTAAAATTAACCAATTTGGTTGCCGGTACTTATGTTTTTCGATTGACTGTAAAAGATAATTCCGGTTTATCTGCTTACGATGAAGTAAAGGTAACTGCAACTGCTCCAACTTCTTTGCCAATAACAGAGGAACCAATAACTGACGGGCCGGCATTTTACAGAGGAATTAATTTAAATGGTCCTGCAATAACCATTGATGGTAATTCATGGGAGGCGGGAACTTCTACCGGTAATTTTAGTTTTTCAGGAAGGACCTATGAGAATCAAGCCATTGCATTGAATCCCTCCACAGATGCTTCTAAGTCAAAAATGCTTCGATCTGCAATCTGGAGACTTTCAGGTTATAATAATGTATCTTTTTCAGTGAAAGATGTTCCTGAAGGACTTTATGAAACTTTTGTTTACATATGGGAAGATAATTATGCTACCTCATTTGACCTCTACCTTGAAGGAGCAAAAGTAAAAACGGTTACTTCAGGAGGCAAAGGAGCATGGAAAAAGGTTTCCTTGGGAGAGAAATTCATTACAGACGGTGCAATTGATGTAAAAGCAGCAGGCGGTGACGCATTATTGTCAGGGGTGGAAATCCAGATTAAACCTGAAGAATTTACCTCTTTACCAATAACAGAAGATCCATATCTACCAATAACAGAGGAACCTTCTTTCTACAGAGCAATTAACATAAATGGTCCGGCTTTATCCATCGATGGAGAATCATGGGAAGCTGGAAGTTCTTCCGATAATTTTACATTTTCAGGAAGAACTTATGAAAATCAGTCAATAGCCTTAAACCCGACAGCAGATGCCAGTCAATCAAAAATGTTAAGATCGGCTATTTGGAGACTTGCAGGAAACAACAATGTATCATTTTCTGTAAAAGACGTGCCTGATGGACTTTATGAAACTTTCGTTTACGTTTGGGAAGATAACTACTCCACCACATTCGATCTTTTCCTGGAAGGAACAAGAGTAGGAGAGTACTCTTCAGGTGATGGCGGTTCATGGAAAAGAATATCGCTAGGAGAAAAAAACATTACCGATGGCGCAATTGATATAAGGGCAGTAGGCGGCGATGTCTTATTGTCGGGTATTAGAATCGTGAGACTAACTGAGGATTTTGCTTCTTTACCAATCACCGAAGGACCTGCTTTTTACAGGGCAATCAATATCAATGGTCCATCTTTAGCTATTGACGGAAATGCTTGGGAATCAGGGAAGTCAAATGGTGATTTTACATTTTCAGGAAGAGCTTATGAAAATCAGACAATTACCCTAAATCCTTCAACAGATGCCAATAAATCCAAAATGGTAAGATCAGCAATTTGGAGACTTTCTAATGCGAACAATGTTTCTTTTTCTGTAAAAGAGGTGCCTGCGGGTATTTATGAAACCTTCGTTTATGTTTGGGAAGATAACAACGCCACATCTTTCGATCTTTTCCTGGAAGGATCAAAGGTAGGAGAGTACTCTTCCGGTAATGGCGGTTCATGGAAAAGAATATCCTTAGGTGAAAAGTATATTACGGATGGCGCAATTGACGTGAGAGCTGTAGGTGGCGATGTATTGTTGTCCGGAATAGAAATCTGGAAAATATCGGGAACTTCTTCTGCCAGACTGGCCTCTCCAGAGGCGGCATTTGACGAATCTGAAGAAAGCTCGTTAAAAGTTTATCCAAATCCATTTGTAGAAGAGGTAACCGTAGAGCTAAGTCAGAAAGAGATGAACGCTATGAACTTAAGTGTATCTATTTTGGATTACTCAGGACATAAAGTAAAATCAGAAGAAGTAATGATCAGTAGCGGCCAAAGCGATATTCAATTAACAAGTTTGGGCGCTCTGGAAAGCGGAACTTATTTAGTAGAAATAAAATCTGAAACTTCACAAAGAGTAGTCAGAGTGATAAAATTATAGAAATTTGATTGGTCTGTTTTTTAAAAGGTCTTAGCAGAAATGTTAAGACTTTTTTTTATTTAGAAACTAGGAAATGAGCATGAGCAAAAGTCTCTTAAATATAAAATGCCATCGCTTTTGACGACGGCATTTTAAGAATCTTACCCGAGAAGAGGCATAAACTTATTTTACTGAATAAGCCTTTACCGTATTATGAAAGAATGTGGGTACAAACAAAACCTTTGTTTTTGGATTATAGCCCAGGTCAGCAGTATTAATTTTTTCCTTTTCAGAATCGATCATCAACTGAGGTTTTCCATCTGAAGGTATGTACCAGATCTTTCCTTTCCATTCGGAAACAATATATTTTTTACCTCCTAATGCCACAATTCCATCAAGTCCGCCCATTCCACTGGCAACAGTTTTAACTTTTTTCGTGGCAGGATTCATTGTTAACAAGGAGCCGTCGCCGTTACCGATCAACAATTGATTGTTTTCAAATAAAAGTCCATTGGGGCCCTTAAGTGAGGTACTATCCAAAATGGTTGTGATCTTACCATCCTTCAGCGACAGCAATCTGCTGGTGCCTGAATCTGTTATGTAGACAATATTATTTTTAGTGTCCACATCAATGTCATTAAGGAACTTTGCACCTTCTACACTATACCTGTTGAGCACCTTCCCGGTAGCGAGATCAATCTCTGCTACATTTGTCATTTCCGTCACGTAAAGTTTGTTGCCTAAAATCCCCATTCCCTTGGTAGAGTTAAGGTTTTCGGCAAACTTTAATTTTATTACTTTCCCGTCCTGATCTACTTTCGCAATGAAACTGTTGTTGTTTTCTCCGCTAGGGCCGCCATTAATGCAAGACACGTAAAGAACATTTTCTTTAGGCTCAAATAAAACAGACTCCGGAGTTCTCAAGGTAGTGTCTGATTCCCATGCAGGCTGTAAGGTTATTTTCTGTGCTTGTAAAGAGAACGTTAGACAACAAAATACAATGATAAGTGAAGTGAAAAGAGATTTTTCCATGTGGTTTTCCTGTTTAGTGAAAATTTTTTTCAATAATAGAGAATTAATATAAATTTTAATATATCCAATTCTTTTATGGTCTTTCTAAATACGATTTAAAAACTGAGTAGGGCGTGTCCCCAAGCTACGCAAGGGGTCGTGCTGCTACAGGCTCCGCTTCGCTCCGGTCCCTCATGAAAAATTCGGGACTAAACCTTTCGATCACTCACGCGAGGACTTCAGAGGGTATTGCTGATGAATGTTAGAAGTTTAAATGGTCTTAAACGATATGCTCTTGCAGAGCTCGTTGTTCGTTGTTACTCTCGACGAGTTTCTGAAATGTAAATGTTTATGCTTTTTATTATCTTTAGTACTAATGGAGAATGACGTGCCTTAAATCTATTGTGGCTATTGTACTCAACGTTGTAGTGGGAAGAAATGAACTACGGTAAATTTTTATAATTTTGCTTGAAAATGAAAGTGCTAACTCAACATATCGCTCAAATTAAAGAGCTTTGCGACCTAAATAACGTAAAATCCCTTTTTGCATTTGGTTCGGTTACGACTGATAAACTCAAAAGGGAAAGCGATATTGACTTGGTTGTTGAAATTGATGACAATGACCCTCTTTCCTATTCGGATCATTACTTCAATCTCAAATTTCAGTTAGAGCAATTGTTAAAAAGGCAAATAGACCTCTTAGAGCAAAAAGCTATTATAAATCCATACCTCAGAGAACAGATTGAAAAAACAAAAGTTCTGGTTTATGGAAAATGAAATCAAGACTTGGCTAGCCGATATCAAACAAGCGATCGAAGAGATAAATATGTTTTTGCCTGACAAAAAGGACTTTTTTGAATTTCGGAAGGATTTAAAAACAAAAAGAGCAATAGAAAGAAATGTCGAGATAATAGGTGAAGCTGTGAGCAGGATTTTGAAAGCCCACCCTAAATTTCCGATTACAAACTCGCGAAAAATAGTTGATACCAGAAATAGAATAAGCCATGGATATGACAGCGTATCCGAAGATATAATATGGTCAATAGTAGTTCGGGATTTACCAATTTTGGACGCGGAAATTGACAGCCTTCTGGATGAAGAAAATTATTGAGTCTTGGGAGAATTATTAAAGCCTGGTTATAGATTTTTGAAATTGTTGCCAAGCATCGTGCTATGCCTCTCAGTATCTTACTCTTCCATTAACTGCTGACAATCCCATCAATTTCCCTATAAAGAAAACTTTATCAACTTTTTGAAGTAGGTAAGTAGTAATCCAGAAGTATTTATACATAAGGTATACTTTATTCATCTACACTATATTCATTAAGTTCATAAAAATTATTTACCAATTAAATATTAACCCTATGAAAATCAAACATTATCCGGGATTTCAGGCCAATCTTGGTCTATCCCTCATTTTTCTCTCATTATTTGTAGTACTGTCCTGTGACCAGCGGGAAGAAAGAATAGCGCCTGAGACAACCACTCAAAATGACGCTCTAAGCAAACATTTTAAATTCCTTGAAGAAAGTACGGGTTTTGAAAGAAAAGACATAGTCTATGAGGCAAAGGGAGATCGGTTTATTATCGATAATGACATAGTTATATCCAAAAAAGCCGTGGAGGATTATTTGATAAAAGGAACTCCAACAGTATCTGATCCAAACAAAAGAACAGAACAAAGACGTTATACCTACATTGTTGGAAATTCCTATATCACCAACGTTAAGTATTACATTGGCGGGTCTGTGCCTTCATCATGGAGAACAGCTATTTCTCAAGCCATTGCCCAATGGAATGCGGTTACCGGCACTAAAGTTTTTATGTCAGAAGTTTCAAGCAGCAGCAATGCCAATGTAATCGTAGATGCGCAGTATGACAACGTAAATAACTGGGTAGCACGAGCAGCTTTGCCTTATTCAAATGGCGCTCCGGGAGGGGGACTGACAGTAAATACTTACCACAATGGAATGGAAGCAGGACAAAAATTATTTGCTATGGCGCATGAAATGGGTCATAATATAGGATTACTGCATACCAACTTGACAGACGGTGCAATTATTCCCGGTACACCTCAGACAGACGCTAATTCCGTAATGAATTCCTTTGTGCTTCCATGGAACGGATTTACTTATTATGACCAGGTGGCGGTAAGGGTGTTGTATCCTGAAGGTTGTGTAGCTATTACTCCTTATCTTTCCGTAAATGGCGGCGCATGGCAACAAACAACTTCAGCTACCTTAAATGCAGGCGGTTCTATAACCCTAGGACCTCAGCCATTAAATGGAACCTGGCAATGGACTGGTCCTAATGGATTTAATTCAACTTCAAGACAAATTACTATAAACAATATTCAATCAAATCAGGCTGGAGGCTATACTGCTGCTTATACCATAAATGGATGTACCAGCTACCTGACATTTAACATCACCGTGAATGGAGGCGGGTTTAGCCAAACCGTTCAGGCTGAAAGTTATTTTGCAATGCAGGGAGTACAACTTGAAGGCACGTCAGATTCAGGTGGTGGACAAAATGTAGGCTGGATAGACGTTACCGATTGGATGGCATATAGCAACATTAATATTCCGACTTCAGGTACTTATTTAGTAGAATATAGAGTTGCC
>DASPJL010000193.1:0-11848 GCA_035628645.1 Cytophagales bacterium
AGAAACACTTTTACTTACTCACTCTTTGTTAAATAATTGATTGGGTAGAGTTTTGGATATTAGCGTTATATTTTTTTTGAATACTCATCTCACAGATTTCACAGATTTACACAGAAAAGGAAATAATCCGTGAAAATCCGGTAATCTGTGAGAAATACTTTTACTTACTCACTCTTTGTTAAATAATTGATTGGGTTGGTTTTAGATATTAATAGTTATTTTCTTTTTGAATACTCATCTCACAGATTTCACAGATTTACACAGAAAAGGAAATAATCCGTGAGAATCCGGGTAATCTGTGAGAAATACTTTTACTTACTCACCCAGAGCTTGCACCAGTAATAAAATACCTATACCTACCAAGCCAATATAGACATAGTTTAAAAATTCTTGTCCTTTAAGGCGATGATTGATTACTCTACCTAAGAATATCGCCGGGATCATTGCTGGCAGGCTTATTAAAAAATAATGAGTCACGGTAGAAATCCAAAGGCCTTGAAACCAATAACCCAGCATACCGATAAGGCTGGCAGGTAGAAAATATCCTTGTAAAGTAGCCCGAAAATGCTGAGCTGACCATTGACGCATCGAGCCATATACTACTAATGGTGGCCCGTTTAATCCGTAGGCCCCACCAAAAACTCCCGCAAGTAATCCACACCCTGAAAGCCACAACATGCTATCTGATTTCAACAGAATACTTTTTTTGCCAAACAAAGAGTATGTGGAGAAGGCAATAATAAGCAAACCCAAACCGGCTTTTGCAATTTGCTCATCGCCGGATACTAGCAGCAGAAGCCCTAATGGTATTCCTAAAAGCGTAAAGAAAATTAACCACCCGGCGCTTCGGATATGGATTTTTTTCCAATCCTGTGCTACTACTACCCCAGCAACAAAAATGGACATAAGCACAGAAAGAGGAACGGCGATTTCAAGTGGTATGCGAAGCGCAAGCAACGGTACCGCAACAAGCGATTCCCCAAACCCGAAAGTGGAACGAACGAGTGTAGCAAGAAACACAACAACCAAGATATAAATGCTAATAGACTCTAAGATCATTTGAATGCTATTGATCCAAAAAAAAAATCAAACCACTATATCCAACCCTCCTGAATACACTTTGCTACCAATTGCGGAATGTTTTTGCATTCGGATTTGGAGAGCGCATTTTTACGGTGTGTCTTAACGGTATCTTCTGATATAAATAATGCTTTTGAAATCTCAATTGAGCTTAAACCCTCAGAAATTAGTTTAATAACCTCCATTTCTCTCTTTGTTAAAGGGAGTTTGTCATCCAAAGAAATCGGATTGGGATTATACACATCGATGTTCAGATAAGAAGGTTCATCCATGATCCCAATCAAAGACGCCTTGAAATTATTTTTTGTTGTCAGGTGGTTAATGTTGGTGTGGATGTTTAATGACTTGGCAAAGCCTCCTTCTTTATCAGTAGTAAGTATTATTGCCTGATGTTGAAAGAGCTGATAGGTGTCATCCGCAGTTTTAAACCTGAAACAATAACTCATTTTATACTTTGTTGCTTTTTCCGGACCAATCTGATTGTATAGAAAATCAATTACTGTAGATTCTGCTTTTGCTACGTACTCCATATCCTCCGGATGGATCCTTCCAATTATATCATCAAAACTAACCTCGTCTGGTTCAAATCCCAGAATTTTTTTTATTCCCGGATTCATATATTTTATCTGTCTATCATAAAAATCCACTATGTAAAAATAGAATGGTCCCGGACAAAAGATGGAAGCCATTAGTTCATCAAAGCTTTTTTTGTCTAGTTCCGTATTTTCCTTGGTAATAACATGTGCTGATTTATTCCAGACAGAATGCAATAATTCTTGATTTCGCTGACCCATATTATTTTCTCAACTGTCCCAAATTTCGCTATATAATTTTAACCTTTCAATTTTATACGTTCAGAAAGTCTAAAAGTGCATGTAATAGCCGTTAAAAAGGATATGACTTACTGTCTGTTGACATTGACAATTTTCATCTCCCTACTTTCACTATCCCAGCTTTTCCTTCAGATGATCGGAAAGGCGAAGGGTAAGAGCGAGGAGTGTTAATGTAGGATTTGCTGCTCCTGCAGTGGAGTAGCATCCGGTACTCGCAATATAAAGGTTGTCAATTCCATGCACTTTGCAGTTGGCGTCTACCACTCCTTCCTTAGGGTTTTCGTTCATTTTTGTAGTACCCATATGATGCCAGCCTGCACTTAGAAACTCCGGCCAGGAAGTATCATTATCCAACAGCCAGTCCATTATTTTTACACGGCCAACTCTGGTTCGTCCTGCCTCTTGTCCGATAAGCTCGTACAGTTTACGAATACTGTCTTTTTCAAAACTGGTAAGTTTCCAGTCAAGAGTGATTCGTGGGATTCCCATTTCATCTTTTTCCTGATTAAGAAAGACCCTTGAATTTGGATTAGGCGATTGCTCCATCCGGGTAAATAGTTCGAAGACTTTCAGATCAGCAGGTTTGTATTTTATGGTTGTGGTATCAGCTTTTGCTTTGTCCCATTTTTCCATTCTTTCAATGGAAGCAGCCGCATCATCGGGGAACCAATCGATTGCCGCTTTTTCATTTTCAGCAATTGTTTTCGGAGTCATGGAAGTCGTCCCATTAAGGACGTGGTGCTCTTGCTGCCATTGTTCGCTAAGTGCAAGTTCGCCTCTTGCCCGGATCCTGGCAAAGTCCAGCAGGTACATGCTCATTTCCCTTTCAGAAGCCATCACCAGATCCGCAGATTTTACCTCCAGATGTTCCATGAAATACCTTCCTACAAGGTCGTTGTCGTTTCCAAGTCCTTTTGGCGCTTGTTTATTTGAGGCCAGTAGCATCCGAGCATTCTGAATGGCTCCGCAAGCCATCACAAAAGCCTTTGCTTTTACATAATATTTCTTGCCATCCAGACTTTGCACTTGTATTTTTTTTACATTGGAAACTTCCGGGTTGGTTTCTATATTGGTGAGATTGGCATACGTATACAAATGAACACTTTTTGCCTTTAAAATGTCTTCTCTGTATTTTGTGCCAAATCGGGTAGGCGGGCTAAACTGCCACATTTTAGTCCAAGCTTTATTTTTATCTAACGGAAGGAGAACCATGTTCGGCGCTTGTCTTTGCCAATAACTTGTATCAAAGTCAGGCGTTGGAAGCTCTACCAACTTATAGGCCTTTTTGTAATATGGATCAAGGTCGTTATAACTGATCGGCCAGCCACTATGTTCTACCCAATCTCTTTTTTTAAAATCTATTGGGTCATAAGGTGCACACCAACCTGCCCAATGTCCGGTAGTTCCACCGAAGAAGTGTAAACGGGCAGAGTTTAAGGGATAGTATCGCTGTCCAATGCTTTCGCCCTTGTAGAGATTTTGCATTTCAGCTTCTACGTTGAAACCTCCTCCTTCAAGGAGAATTACTCTTTTTGTGGAGTTTGCCCACTCAAGAGCCATTGAAATACCTGCTGCTCCGGCGCCAATTATACAAAGATCACCTTCTATTTCCGACCCGTTTTGCAGAGTGCGTATGTCTATATGCATGTATTAGTCTTAAGTAAATATATAAGTAAGGAGACTTAAAAGAACTAAATTGGTTTTTCGG
Source organism: Cytophagales bacterium (assembly GCA_035628645.1). GTDB lineage: Bacteria > Bacteroidota > Bacteroidia > Cytophagales > Cyclobacteriaceae > DASPJL01. Next base: position 3,622 of record DASPJL010000193.1, read on the forward strand.
AATGGATAATAGAGTAAAGGGCACATTGTCGTGCTTCAGTAATTGACAGAACCCAGCCATTTATAATTACAGTATTTCCCAATTCAAAATCCTTTTCTACAAGCTGTTCCAGGTCCTGGTTTCTTTTTGTAAGGGTAGTTTTCAATGTCCTCTTATTATCCTCGTCGGGAAAGTGATAACGGTAAATTTTTCCTACCGTTAATACTTCTTCCTTATTCTCTATAAAAGACAAAAGATTAGGGTCTGCAATTGCGGCTTCGGGTAATGTTAAATTTTGTGATTGTACTGATAATGGTAAGCTAGCGGTAATAAATCCCGCAACTGTATATTGGATGAATTTTCTTCGTTCCATTTTAAGATCAGGGTTTTTAATAGCCATTGAATTTACTATTTATTCGGAAAAGGGGAAAGCCTTTATTTCCTGAATTGAAATTAAAATATGTAAGAATTGAAATGGAATAAATTGCAGCAGGTGTGCAAAAGCTTATTACAGCAATGGGGTTTTATTTGAAGGTAAGCCGAAAACGTCCCTATTCAATTTATCTTATAAATATAAGCCCGGTCGTTTGCCTGGAATTTGGGATTGAGTTTCAATAAAAGTTCATCAATGAAGCTACCATCAATTACCGTTTTTTGGGTTATATCAGGGAAAAGCGTTTTTATTCTTTGTATCCTTTTTTCCAGGTCTTTATCTCCAAAAAGAACAATATAGTTAGGTGGTGTTTTTCCAATATATTTTATGTCTCTTTTTAATCTTCTTAAAGAAGACTTGCTGCTTAATTCATAGGTATTGTACCATTTATCCAGGTAAAAGAGAGGAGGAAAGGGAACACGGTCCCTATAGGATTCCAATAAGGCATATTCGAAATCATTCTGATTGTGCAAATAGTACATAGCTTCCACACGGCTTCGTTTGGAGTAGGTGAAAGAATAAAATAGTAGTGCAATGGTATTAACAATCCAGAAGTAGGTCCAGACGGCATTTAGAAATTTTGGATGTCTTCTCCAGTAAACAGACCGCTTTACAAACTCCTGCCATCCAATTACTCCAAGTAATACAATAAATGGAATTAGGGGAAAGATAAACCGTTCCTGTTTATTTGGAAATAAAGAATGAAAGAATAAAAATATCAATACAGGCCAGAATATTTCCCCAACCTTTCTCCAGCTTTTTAAAAAACCCCATACAAAAATCAGGGAAGCAGGCGGTCCCAAATAAGCAACAAGCGTTAAAATATGCTGATACCATGGAGCGGTAATAAAAGCATTGGCATGTTGTGAATTATAAAGATAATAAGCGTGCAAAGAGGCAAAAGGATAGCCCCACGCAAACCAGTCCAATACCCCCTGAAGCGTAAAAACAAATACAATAAAAGAAAAGGAAGAATATAGCAGCGATTTCCAATCCTTTTGAAAGAAAAGAACCAATCCAAGTCCGGCAGGGAAAAAGAGTGTTTGATAACGAAAGGTAAAAGCCACGGCAAAAAGAGCGCCGCTTATAATTAAATACCTTTTATAGTTTCTTGATATTCTGGATTTATATAAATAATAAAAACCCATTAATAAAGGTGGAATACAGGTAATTTCCCGAAGGTTTCGTACGCTTAGGAATGGGAGGCACCATAAAGTTGCAAGGATTATTCCTACGATACTTGCCGTCTTTTTATCGCTTATTTGGAGCGCTATTTTATAACCAAAGTATACAATTAATAAGGAATATAAGGCATGGATCATTCGCACAAAATACATTTTTGTTTGAGGATCCGTTATGCCAATTGCCTCAAAAAAGGAAAACAAAAGGTAGTGAAGACCAGGATAAATAAGGCTATGCAGAGAGGGTTTCCCGAGATCGAACCATTGAGGAATACCTTCCACCCATTTTTGCGCCACTTCTATTACTAAGAAATGATCGTCGTGCATTCCATAGCCCTTTGAAAAAATAGCTGATAGTATTCTTAAGATTGCTGCAATAATTATTATCAATTGCAAAGGCCTGTAATTCCACCAAAATAATATTTGCAAATAAAGACTTCTAATCATTGGCAGAATAGGAATACTTTTTCAAAGAAATAAAAATTAATAAAGGTAAATTTCCTGCAATATTATGCGAGTGCAAATATATGTTCTAAACTTAACATACCTCATTTTCCCAATCCAGCTTCAAATGCTATTTTATATTAGTTTTATGTTTTTTTAGAATAGAAGGTTATTATATTATGAATAAATGTGTTTTTTTAGACCGCGATGGGGTATTAAATGAAGAAATCGGAAGATATGTGTGGCAGGTCTGTGATTTTGAAATCCGGCCAGGTATTATTGACCTGCTTAAATTTTTTAAGAGTAAGGGGTATTTATTGATAGTAATTACAAATCAAGGTGGAATTGCAAGAGGAATGTATACCCACGAAGATGTAAAAAAATGCCATGATCACTTTCAAAAAGAATGCGGAAATTTGATAGATGCTTTTTACTATTCCCCCTACCAAAATTCCTTTTCCGCCTCGTTAGGCGCTAAGCCGGGAACCTTGCTTTTTGAAAGGGCCATCGCTAAATATAATATTGACCCTACTGCTTCCTGGATGATAGGCGATAAAGACAGAGACATTCTTCCGGCAACTAAACTTGGCATTAAAACCATTCGGTTGATAACGAAAGATGAAGAACAGGAACCGAGGATAGCGGACTTCACCCTTCAAGCCCTCAAAGAAGTCAAAGAGGTAATTCTTAACTAACCGGTTTGGAAGTGCAGATTTATTACATTAGTTCGTTAAATGCATTAAACCAAGGACGGTTATAAAATTTTTTATAAGCCGTTAAAAGAGATTTATTTATGCAATCGATTGATAAAGAAAATCTTGAAAAAAAATTAAAAATTGATTGTTTTATTACTGCCCGTAATTTAATTTAGTTCACCCTTCAAAAAAATAATTTTATTTCTAAGTAAATGATTAAAAATTTACGCCCTCCCAAAAAGGAGGAGTTCCTCTCTCCAATTTTTATAAACATGGAGATATTTGAAGAAATATATAGACTATATTGGTCTGATTTATTTAATGCTGCTTATAAAAGAATAAAATCAGTTGAAAAGACTGAAGAAATCATTCAGGACTTATTTACCAGTCTTTGGGAGAAAAGAGATAAAATAGAAATTAACGAATCCTTGTCTGGTTATCTTTTTAGGAGTTTAAAGTTCAGGGTGTTAAACCATCTTCGAAATGAAATGGTACGATCAGGCCATTTGAATGATATAAAATTGGGCATGGCTAAGATGGATGTTTCAACAGAAAGGGAAATAGAGCATAAAGAACTGAAGGAAAAAATAGATAGGGAAATAAAAAATTTACCCGAAAAATGCCGGGAAGTATTCCTATTGAGCCGCGAGGAGGAGCTTTCTTTTAAAGAAATTGCACAAAAATTAAATATCTCTGTAAATACTGTTGAAAAGCATGTAGGCAAAGCGCTAAGGGCTCTTCGTGTGAATTTGAAAAATCATATCACGATTTTAGTTATCTCCTTGTTGAATTTTTAAAACCATTTTTTGATTAGTAGCTACCTTCCTATAAGGTGGAGATAACCCGTTTATAATAAAACATTATTCCTTTTATTTTTTTTTTCAAATTTTTTCTTTTCTCAATGGCGGTAAGATCCTAGTTAAGTGTCATGGTATATAAATCGGATAATATACCTGTATATGAAAGATAACATGGAAGATATTATAAGCAGATATCTTAAGGGTAAAGCAAGCCCGGATGAAGTAAAGCGAGTAGAAGCTTACTACGCTTCTTTTTCAGAACAGTCGAATTATACAAATTCCTTAAATGAAAAGGAAAAAAAGCTGCTTGAAGACAAGATCTTCAAAAATGTTTATCATAAAATCTATAAAAAAGCAGGAAGTAAAAATAGTCATTCACTGAAGCTTGCCGCGTTATTAAGAATTGCCGCTTGTTTGGCAGGATTGGCAATGTTATTTCTTTCATATAAGTTTTTTGTTTCATCAGACAAAACTGTATTGGAAACTCAATATGGAGAAGTGTTGTCATATATGCTTCCCGATAGCTCTATGGTGACTCTAAATGGAAATTCTTCCCTGGAATATGAGGTATGGGAAAGCAACAGTCCGAGGACTGTGACATTGAAAGGAGAAGCTTATTTTTCAGTGACGCATAAAGCTAATAACCAGAAGTTTATTGTCTCTGTGCCCGGGAAATACAATGTTGAAGTCTTGGGGACGGAATTTAATATTTCAGAAAGGGAAAACGGTTCAAGAGTGGTTCTGAACTCAGGGAAAGTTAAACTTGACCTAGAGGGAAACAGCGCGAAGGATATAATAATGAAGCCGGGCGAAATGGTTGAATTTCGGGCATCTGAGAACATTCATAAGACTGCTGTAAATACAGAAGTTTACTCTGCCTGGAAGGATCATAAATTGATTTTTGACAATACCTCTTTGAAAGAGATAAAAACCATTTTAGAAGAGACTTATGGATTTAAAGTGAAAGTAAAAGATAAAATGCTTCTTGAACAAACTTTTACCGGCGCTGTACCCAGTGAAAATATTGAAATGCTTTTGATAGGATTATCCAAATCTACTGATTTGAAGGTAGTAAGGAATGGAAATTTTATTGAAATAAACAAATAATGCCCTTACCAAGTGTGGGAGTTTGGTAAAAAAAACAACACCTAAACTTAAGTTAATTAGTTAATTATTATGAAAAAAGTTTTAAAATTTTGTGGCCTTTTAGTGCTGCTTTGCTGCCTGAAATTCTCTGTATATTCACAGGCGCTGGCATCCTCAGCTTCATTGAAATCCTACCCGGATTCCAGTGGACCAGTAGTGCAAAATGAAAATAGAAGTCTTAAATCTATTCTTCATTATTTGGAAAAAAAGTATGATGTTTCTTTTTTCTATAAATCAGAATTGGTAGAAAACAAATCAATAAATATATCCAACATAAAAGATTCCAGCCTGGAGCAGGAGCTTAAAAGTTGCCTTGCTCCGAACGGGCTTAAGTATGAAAAGATCAGGGATGATTTTTTCGTGATTTCTCCCGTAAAAGCCGAAGGTATTTCTGAAATTGAGAATAAGAGAAGCTATACTCAAACCAATGAAGAACAACAGCTTTCTACATCAATATCCTCAATGGAAAGACTTAATTCTATTTACTCCAATATTGTCACGGTAAGAGAACTTCAGATTAAAGGAAAAGTAACCGGAGAAGATGGTCTTGGATTACCGGGAGTAAGTGTCGTTGTAAAAGGCTCGACTGTAGGTACGGTAACAGACGCTGAAGGAGCCTATACCCTTACTGTCCCGGACGGAACAGCAGTTCTGGTGTTTTCCTTTATCGGGTACAATACAGAGGAGGTTGCTGTTAATAACAGAACCATTGTTGATGTCAAGCTTATTCAGGATTTGGTTGGTCTTCAGGAAGTGGTTGTAACGGCTCTTGGTATAAAAAGAGAGGAAAAGACATTGGGATATGCGGTAACTAAAGTTGAAGGTGCAAGCTTAACAAAGGCAAGAGAAACTAACGTGGCGAATTCCTTGGTGGGAAAAATTGCAGGTGTTAACGTTACTCCTACTGCGGGTGGTCCGGGAAGCTCTGCTAATGTTAATATCAGAGGTGTTAATAGTTTCAGCGGAGGGCAACCATTATATGTAATTAACGGTATTCCTATGAACGCTGATAATAGAGGAATGGCAGGAACTTGGGGTGGTGCTGACGCTGGAGATGGTATTTCCAATATAAATCCCGATGATATTGAAACCATGACAGTTTTAAAAGGTTCGACTGCATCTGCTTTATATGGGTCCCGTGCATCTAATGGGGTAATTCTTATAACCACAAAAGGCGGTAGGGGTAGAAAAGGTATAGGTGTTGATTTTAACTCAAATTATACTTTTGACAGAGTAATGGATCTAACAGATTGGCAATATGAATATGGTCAAGGCGGAAGTGGCGTGAAACCTGTAGATGTCAATGGTGCTTTAGCTTCTGGAGCTTCAAGCTGGGGAGCTAAATTAGATGGAAGCGATGTGATTCAATTTGATGGCGTTGCAAGACCCTATGTGGCTCAAAAAGATAACATAAAGAACTTTTATAGAAATGGTTATACATTTACAAATACGCTCGCGTTTTCCGCGGGCGATGAAAATGGTGGAATTCGCTTGTCCGCTTCAGATTTAAATAACTCGTCTGTGGTTCCAAATTCAAGTATGAGAAGAAATACTTTCAATTTGGATATCAACTATAACCTTACAAAAAAGCTTCTTATAACAGGTAATACAAATATTACAATAGATAAAGCCAAAAACAGACCTAGTTTAAGTGATTCACCTGGTAACGCGAATTTTGGGGTCTTATTTTTACCTACAAGTCTTGATGTTACTACTTTAAAACCTGGATATGTAAGTGATCCTCTTGATCCTAACTTCGGGGATGAAATAATGTATACGCAAAATGCCTTCGGAACCAATCCATATTTTGCTGTTAATAGATTTATCAACAATACAAGTAGAAATAGAAACATAAGCAGTTTGTCACTTAAATACAATTTCACTGATTGGCTTTATTTACAAGGCAGAGTAGGAAGAGACTATTATTCGGATGAGCAAACAGTTGTAGTCCCAACGGGAACCGCGTATAGACCTGCAGGAGATATCTTAGAATTAAACACAAGGTTCTCAGAGATAAACGCTGACTTCCTTCTTGGAATTAACAGAAAAATTACTGAGGATATCGGGTTTGGATTTACAGGAGGAGGAAGTATAATGAAAAGAGACAGATTGATAAGAAGTGTAGACAGAGCAGGTTTTGCAGTTCCCTTCTTATATACAATAGGCAATACCTTAGAGCCATCAGATAATCACTTAACCGATACGCCTTACAGAAAGGAAACTCAATCATTCTATTATTCTATCGAGCTTTCCTACAAAGACTTCTTGTTCTTAAATACCACAGGACGTAACGATTGGTTCTCTACTTTGAATCCTTCAGATAATAGTTTATTTTATCCATCGGTAAGCGGTAGTTTTGTTTTCTCAGAGCTTGTTAGTACTCCTATTCTTTCTTTCGGTAAGTTAAGAGCTTCATGGGCAAGCACAAGTGGCGAAACGGATCCTTTTGTAACTGATTTGTATTATAATGTGAACGGAAACCTAGGCGGTAGACCGATAGGAGTAAATACTAATGCTAATATCCCTAATCCTTTATTAACTCCTTATATAATGAAGGAGTTTGAAGTAGGTTTGGATCTTCGATTCTTAAAGAACAGAATAGGACTTGATGTCGCTTATTTCAATAGAAGAACAAATGATGAGATAGTGCCAATTACTACCTCTGCAACTTCAGGTTACACAGGAGCATTTGTTAATGTTGGTGAGCTGTCAAATTCAGGATTTGAATTTTTACTAAGTGCTTCTCCTATAAAAACTGACAATCTAAGCTGGACTGTTTCTTTGAACCATACCATGCTTGATAACACAGTGAATAAGATTATTGAAGGGCAGGACGAGTATCAGGTTCCCGGTGCTACTGCTCGTACACAAGACGCGTATATCAAACATTATGTAGGACTTCCTGCTTCTCAAATCATGGCATTTGACTATAAAAGAGACGCTAATGGAAACATAATTTACGATGTTTCCGGATTTCCGTTAAGAGGCGATTTAAAGCCTTATGGTTCCAGTTTTCACAATGTATATGGCGGCTTGAATAATGAAGTTAATTTCAAGGGTATTAATTTAAGTTTCTTGATAGATTATAAATTCGGTGCAAAAATGTTTTCTGCTACCAATTCCTTTGCCATGAGAAGTGGACTACATAAGAATACTTTGGTTGGAAGAGAAGGCGGTGTCGTAGGAGTGGGAGTGAATGAAAATGGTGAGCCCAATACTGTCAACGTAGCCGCGGATCAGTATTATGGTCAGTTAGCCCAAAGAATTTCTTCGGAATTCGTTTATGATGCGAGTTTTATAAAATTGCGTCAGGTTGTTTTAGGGTATACATTGCCTAAATCTTTGTTCGGAAGCTTCCCTGTTCAATCTATTAACATTTCTTTTGTAGCCAGAAACCTGGGAATACTAATGAAACGTACTGATAATATTGATCCTGAGGCTAATATAAACAACTCTGTCGGTCAGGGATTAGAACTTGCCGGTGTTCCTCCTGTTAGATCTTATGGTTTTAACCTAAGCGCAAAATTCTAATTTTTAAAATCCAATTAA
>DASPJL010000194.1:0-4743 GCA_035628645.1 Cytophagales bacterium
CGAGTTGCCGGCCCGAGTTGATGTCTAAACTGAAGATATTAGGGTTAGACTCGTCATAAACAGCGGCAAAAATATTAAGCCAGCCCAAAAAAACCAGCATCAGGTAAAGAAGTATAGTTACCCAATCTATGTTTATCCTTATTTTTTCCTGACTCTTCATTGTAAATGTGTCTTATTTTATTTGTACTTCATTGTTAATTCAGAAGTATTCCGTTGAAGCTTCTTATAAAAGAAAAAGATTGAAATATGGAGCCTGAAAACCAAGAATGTTAGTTTGTAACCTCTTGTTATTATCCTTTATTTCTTTCATTTATTAGGCCCAGAATGCGTGTAGAGAAATGTTTATTTATACACGTCCGCATCTACCATCCTCTTCTCCAATTGCGGCCTGCTAATGCTATCCGTTAAATATTTTTCTATCATAAGACTTGCAATCGGTGCGGCCCATGATCCACCCCAACCCGCATTTTCAACATATACAGAAATGGCTATTTTGGGATTGTGTTTTGGAGCAAATGCGATAAAAACAGAATGGTCCTCCCCTTGCGGGTTTTGAGCCGTACCAGTTTTCCCGCACACTTCTATTCCTTTTATTCTGGCAGAAGCTCCGGTTCCTCGGTCCACAACCTCCTGCATTGCATCTATAACTACTTGATAATGTTGAGAATCAACTTTTGCATAATGCTTGACCATGAACTCTTCAGGTTTATACATCGTCTCACCGATTCCCTTAACTAAATGGGGGGTATAATAATATCCCTTGTTTGCAATGATGGCAGCAAGATTAGCCATTTGTAAGGGTACTACGCCTATCTCTCCCTGTCCGATTGCTAAAGAATAAATTGTTGAAAACTTCCACCTACCCTCACCATATACCTTGTCATATAGGTTTTTTGATGCCACAATTCCCCCTTTTTCATTTGGAAGATCTACACCCAATTTTTGTCCTAATCCAAAACTTAATACATAATCCCGCCATTTCTGAAGGCCCAATTCCGCATCTTTATAGGCACTTGTCGATTCATCCTGAAGCATAATCCTTTTAAATACCTGATAATAATATGGGTTGCAGGAATGCTGGATAGAGCCAAACAGGTCTAACGGTGATACATGGTTATGGCAATTAAACGGTTGTTTTTTAAGACAAGGAAAACTGGTGGAAGGTGATATAACGCCTTCCTGAAGACCTATCAGCGCCTGAACCATTTTAAAAATGGAACCTGGAGGATACATGGCCATCAGAGGTCGGTTGAAGAGCGGTTTTGTAGTATCTTTTTGAAGCGTATCAAAATACGTAGAAAACTGCCTCCCTGCCAATAGGCTGGGATCATAGGTAGGAGCGGAAATTATACTTAAGATTTCACCGGTTGAAGGTTCAATAGCAACAACGCTTCCTATTTTACCTCTCATCAGCTTCTCTCCGTATATTTGAAGATCCACATCAACTGTACTGGTAAAATCCATACCTGCAATAGACATTGTATCCAACTCCCCGTCTTTATAGGAGCCTTTTTCAATTCCCCGAACGTTTACCATTACAAAACGAGATCCTCGTTTTCCCCTCAGCTCTTTTTCATAATACGCCTCAAGGCCATTTTTTCCTATGTAATCCCCTTGTCTGTAATATCCATCTGTCTGTTTTTCAAGTTGGCTTTTGCTTATTTCTGCTATATAACCTAAGGCATTTGCCATAACGGGCTGTGGATAAGACCTCAAGGTTCTTGCCTGAACATAAAATCCTCTATAATTTATAAGCTTATCCTGAATCCGGGCAAAGTCAATAAGATTTAATTGCTTCATGAAGGTGCTGGGCTTTACGTAGGAATATCCCCTAGCTTCCAGTATCTTTTTATCAAAATCTTCGCGTTTAATTTGAAGCAGGTCACAAAATCCAAGTGTATCAAACTCCTTCACTTCTTTGGGCACAACCATCAGATCGAAAACCGGATCGTTGGCAACTATAAGCTTGCCTGTCCGATCATAAATTACCCCACGATATGGATAATCCACTACTTTGTGAATAGCGTTATTTTGTGCCGCCAATTTGTAATTTTCATCAAGTACCTGGATGGAAAATAATCTTGCAATGAAAACAAAACAAACGAGGCTAAATACAAAAATGATAATGTATTTCCGGTTTTCAAACATTAGCTCTTACGAGGAGAATAAAATAAGTATTGAGTAACAATCAAAATAATGAGCGTGAAAAGGCTGCTCATAATCACTTTACCGAAGGTAAAAAAGAACAAACTAATTTCCGATGCTTCAATATAAAACAAAGCAATATGATGAATTAAAATAAAGATGGAACTGTAAACGATAAACCATTCCAGCCCCATTGATTTCAAAGTAGGTTCCACATTTTGTTCATATCCACCTCTAGGAGTCAAAAATCGCACAATAAAAGGTCTGAGATAGGTTATTAACACACAAGCTGCCGTATGAATTCCCATTGTATTATAAAAATAATCAGTGGTTACTCCGGTCGCAAAACCGATCAACATGTATAATATCGGGCTGATTTCTAACGGAATTAACAGTAGAAAAGCAATATAGATATAACAAAAAGCAAAATTCATAAGCACAAGGTTTCTGACCAATAACACCTGTGCTGTCAGGTAGACAATAAAATAAAATATATAACTGACGACACCTCTATTCATTTTCCATTCCGGTTTTAATTTTCAATGAATCCAACTGAGGTTTAAGCTTATTATTCACGACATATAGGTAGGAAATACCGTTAAAATCTGTGGATAAATTAATGGTTATTCTGTTTACATCCTCTACCTGAAGATCTTCTCTTACGTTACTCACGATCCCAATCATAACATTTTCAGGAAATACGGCATTAAAGCCTGAGGTAACAACAGTATCTCCTTTTGCCACTTTTACATGTTTGGGTAAATAAATCAGGTTTGCAGTTCTGGGATTCTTGCCATTCCACTTGGTAGTGCAAAACGCCCCATTCTTTTTCAGTTTTGAAGAAATTAAGTTATCAAAGTGTAGAACTGAAGTAATGGTACTGAAATTCCCTGAGCAGGTCTTTATTTTTCCCACTACTCCTCGAGGGCCAATAACACCCATCCCCGGTTTTATTCCATCGTTTGTTCCTTTATTAATGGTAATGTAGTTATACACATTACGGGTGGTGTTATTGATGACTTTGGCTACCGTAAATTCAAATTGGTTTATCACTTCGGGAGTCAGAGCAGAATCCACAGCCAGACTATCTGAAAGTTTTAATTGTTCAAGTTTTGCTTTCAGCAAAGCATTTTCATCAGCCAGGTCCTTATTTACATTTTTAAGTTTAAAATAATCTGTGATATTATTTTGAAACTGTAAAATAGAAGCTACACTGGAATTAGCCGAATTAAAGAAAGCGCTGCTTTGATACTGATTGTTTTCAATTATAAGCCATCCGCAGATTGCCTCTAAAAACAAAAAGGTAAAGAAAGCTCTGTAATTATAAAAAAACAGGAATAACTGGCGCATTAAGACAGATTAACTCATTAATACCTGTTTGTAGGAATTAATATTTTTTAAGGCTATACCCGTTCCACGAACAACTGCTCTAAGTGGATCGTCTGCTATATGAATAGGTAGTTTTGTTTTTAGTGCTAGTCTTTTATCCAATCCCCTTAATAAAGCTCCTCCACCGGTTAAATGGATTCCATTATCATAAATATCAGCAGATAATTCAGGAGGCGAGATTTCAAGGGCTTTTAGAACTGCTTCTTCAATTTTGGATACTGATTTATCCAAAGCAAAAGCGATTTCGGTATAAGATATTTTAATTACTTTAGGAATACCTGTCATCAGATCTCTTCCTCTGATTTCATAATCATCCGGTGGGTTATCCAACTCAGTCATGGCTGCCCCCACTTCAATTTTAACCTTCTCTGCAGATCTTTCGCCAATTAAAAGGTTATGTTGTCTTCTCATATAATCCAAAATATCTTTATTAAAGACATCTCCGGCAATTCTTATTGACTGATCGCATACGATTCCGGATAGGGCAATTACTGCAATTTCAGTTGTCCCTCCTCCAATATCAACAATCATAGATCCGATAGGTTGTTCTATGTCTATTCCGATACCTATTGCAGCAGCAATGGGTTCATGAATCATGTAAACTTCTTTAGCGCCGGCATGTTCGGCAGAGTCTCTTACAGCACGTTTTTCAACTTCAGTAATGCCAGATGGAATACAAATCACCATTCTATGAGAGGGAGTAAAAAAACGATTGCTGGTATCAATCATTTTAATCATTCCGCGGATCATGTGTTCAGCAGCATGGAAGTCAGCTATTACACCATCTTTTAAAGGACGAATGGTTTTTATATTGTCATGGGTTTTCTCATGCATCTGCATAGCTTCCCGTCCTATAGCAAGAACTTTATTGGTATTTTTATCTAACGCTATAATTGAAGGCTCATCAACTACTATCTTATCCTTATAAATTATTAATGTGTTTGCGGTCCCTAAGTCGATCGCGATATCACTTGAAAAAAAATCTAAAAATCCCATTTTTTTCTTACATCCAGTCTGGTTTACAATTACTTTAAGTGTTCGAAAGTTACAAAATTACTTTCCAATATTCTTAAAAAACTACAAAAAAATCATAAAATTTTTTTAATGTTTAAAGTGACGAGTTCCCGTAAAGACCATTGAAACATTTAAATTATTAGCAGAATCTATAGAAGCCTGGTCTTTTATTGAGCCTCCGGGCTGAAGAATGGC